>JASHVF010000156.1 GCA_030039615.1 Gammaproteobacteria bacterium
GAGGGAGAAACCGGCCTCATCGCCCCTGGTGGGGGCCCACGGCGGAATGTCGAGATCGTCCGCCTTCCAGTGCGCCGCCAGATAGTCCTCGGAGACCCAGGAAACCTTCGTGCCCGCCCTGGGGGAGGCCGCGACGCTCGCTTTGACGAGCTGCCCCATCGTGAATGCGCGCGGAGCCGAGTCCGCGTTGAAGACGCCGTCGGTGCGCGACTCGACCAGCGTCATCATGAAGGCCGCGAGATCGCGCACGTCGATCACCTGGATGGGATCGTGCGGCGTACCGGGAGCGAGCATCTCCCCGCCGCGCGAGGCGCGCACCGGCCAGTAGGTGAAACGGTCGCTCTGATCGAGCGGACCCACGATATAGCCGGGGCGCACGATGCTCACCCGGCCCCTGAATGCGGCCGCGGTGTATTCCTCGCACAACGCCTTCATCGGCCCATAGGTGTCGTTCGTGACCTTGTCGATGTCGGGGTCGCTCAGCCTGCCGAGCGGGGAGTGCTCGTCGTTCGGCGTCGCGAAGCCGGCGTAGGCGGAGATGCTCGAGATGTAGAGGTAGTAGCCGACGTTCGGAGCCAGCAGCTCCGCCGACATCTTCACGTACTTCGGAACGAACCCCGTGTCGTCGACGACCGCGTCCCACTGGTGGCCCCTCAGGGCGTCGAGCTGACCGTTGCGATCGCCGATCAGCGTCTCGACGCCGGCGACGCCCTCCGGGGCGTGCTTGCCGCGATTGAAGTGCGTGACCTTCCAGCCGCGGCGCTGCGCCTCTTCGGTCAGATGCGGGCCGATGAAGCCGGTGCCGCCCAGGATGAGGAGCGTGCGCGGCTCCTTTATATCTGTGCCGGCGGCGAAGGCGGCCGGGAGGGCGGTGCTGCCCGAGAAGGCTGCGGCGAGCTTCAGGACGGTGCGGCGCGTCAGAGAGCCGGCGAGCCATGCTCTTCTTTTCATGGCGGCAGATTCTAAGCGTACCTGCGTCTCATTTCCCGGGAACGGCGCCGAGCCGCTCTCATGCAGGCGACGCGCCTGCCGATCTAAGCCCGAACAGCGGACTCTTGCCACCGTCAGCGCGTTGCATGGAGAGCAGCATGAAGAAGCTCGGCGTCGTTCTCGGATTGAGCGCAATTCTTGCCTTCGGCGCGGCCATGGCCGATCCGCCGGTCACGGTGGGTCAGGCCGGCCTCAAGTTCAGCACGAAGAATCTCGAGGTGAACAAGGGCCAGACCGTCGTGTTCATGAACGACGACGACACGAGCCACAACATCACCGTCACGGGCGACGGCAACGGTGTGAGCGTCAACAGCGGCCTGCAGCCCCCGGGCGGCAAGTTCGAGATGCCGTTCGCGAAGCCCGGAACCTACCAGGTGACCTGCGGCATTCATCCCAAGATGAAGATGACGATCGTCGTCAAGTAACGAGCCGACGATGGAGAGATTCCACCGGGTCCGGCAGAGATTCCACTGGATCATCGCGCTTCTGGTCATGTCCCAGCTCGCCGTCGCGCTGGTCATGACCCAGCTGCGCTCGCTGCAGTTCGGGCAATGGGTGATCGGGTTGCATCGCGAGATCGGCTTGCTGGTGGCCGTGCTGCTCCTGACCCGGATCGCGCTCTCATGGAAGTATCCGGCGCCGAAGCAACAGCTCGCGGGCCTGCCGGCCTGGCAGCGACATCTGGCGACCGCCGTTCATGTCATCTTCGCCATCCTCTTGATCGTCCAGCCGGTCATCGGGGTGTTCTACTCCTGGGAGCGCGGCGACTCGATCTCGGTGCTGGGCCTCGTGCAGGTCGCCTCGCCGTGGGACATTCCGGACGAATGGCATCGGCGACTCCAGTATGCGCACAACGGCACGGCGTGCCTGCTGCTCGCGCTGGTCGTGATGCACGTCGCGGCCGTCGTCTTCAACCGCTATGTGAGGAAGACGCCGGTCCTCGAGCGGATGCTGCCTGCCCGTCCGGCCGAGCAACTGGTCAATCGCGCGCCGATCGGCGGTCAGCTGGCAGTCGGCTTCGGCCTCCTGATCGCGACCATGCTGCTCGCGGGCCTGTACTCGGTGGCGGCCTACCGGCAGGCCGCCGAGCGCAACATGACCATTCAGGACAACGATCTCGCAGCGGCCGAGGAGACCCGCGTAGCCCAGGTGAACTGGAAGGAGCTCGTGGGCCGGGCGAACGCGCAAGCGGTGAGCGCAGCGGTCGATCGCCCGAAAGAGCTCGCGGCTGCGGCCACCTCCAAGCTGAGCGACGCCCTGCACCATTCCCCGCCGGGGGAGCTGCATACGGCGCTCGAGGCGCTGCTCGGCAAGATCGGCGCGGCGACACCGGCCGCAGGCGCCTGGCAGCCTGCCGACCTCGCGGCGGTGGATGCGGATCTGCAGAGCCTAGTTGACTCCGAGACCGCGAACGTCTTTCAGCTGCGCGCGGACAACCAGGAGCGAACGGCGCGGGGGCACGACCTGCTCGTCGTGGCGATGGTGCCGACGCTTGTGCTCGGGCTCCTCGTCTCGTTCCTCTTAAGCCGCAGCATCAATGGCTCGCTGCTGCGCATGGGGGGCCTCGTCCGGGCCGTGGCCGAAGGGCGCCCCGCCGGCGCGCTCCAGGTGATCGGCCGGGGCGAGTTCTCGAGCCTCACGCGCGAGATGCTCGCCATGCGTGCCGCAGTCGAGGCACGGGGCGAGGCGATGCTCGAGCAGATCCAGCAGGTTGAGTCCGGACGCGCGCGGCAGGCCGAGGAGGCGCGCGAGCGCGCCGAGGCGATGCTCGTGCAGATCCAGCAGGTCGAGGCGGAGCGCGCGCGCCATGCCGAAGAGGCGCGCGTGCGCGGCGAGGCGATGCACGCCCAGACGCAGGAGCTCGAGCGCGAGCGCGCCCGGCAGGCCGAGGAAGCGCGCACGCGCGATGCGGCTGCAGAGGCCCGCGAGCGTCAGCAGCGCGAGGAGCAGCGCCGGCAGTTGACCGCGGAGTTCGAGACGCGGGTGGCCGGGATCGTCGAATCCGTCGCGCGCTCGACCGCGAAGCTCAAGGACATGGCCGACAGCATGGCCGCGAGTGCGCGCAGCACGCTCATCTGCAACCGCGAGGCGAGCGACACGGCGCGCCGCACCAGCGAGTCGGCGGTCGCGATCGCACCGAGCGCCGAGCAGCTGACGGCCGCCGCGAGCGGCCTGCGCGAGCACGCCGAGAGCTCGCGGCAACAGGCGCTCGAGGTCATCAAGGAGGCGGCCGAAGCGCGCACCCAGGTGGACACGCTCGTCGGTGCCGCGG
>JASHVF010000157.1 GCA_030039615.1 Gammaproteobacteria bacterium
TACTACTACAGCGCTTACGACCACGAGATCACTCCGCTGTGGACGCGCGACGGGCGCTCGATCGTATTCGTCTCCAACCGCGGCCGGGTGCACGGCACCGGCGGCATCTGGCGCATGCCGGCGGTGGCGGGCGCCGAGGCGGTCGAGCTGCGCTACGAGGAAACCAACTGGGGGGCGCGGCCGGACTTCTCGCCCGACGGCCAGCGGCTGGTCTACAGCTCCTACCTGGGGCGCAACGCGCTGCAGCTGTGGCTGCTGCCGGCGGCCGGCGGCGAGCCGCTGCCGATCACCTATGGTGAGTCGGACGAGACCGCGCCGCGCTGGTCGCCCGACGGCCGCGCGATCGCCTACATCTCCAACCGCACCGGCGGGCTGACGCTGCGGGTGCTGACGCTGCCCGGGGGAGCGAGCCGCGAGCTCGAGGTGCACGAGCGCCAGCGGCTGCACCCCGGCGCCGTGCTGCACCTCACGGTGCGCGACGAGCGCGGCGCGCTGACCGCGGCGCGCGTGGTGGTGACGGGCGCGGACGGCAGGCTGTACGCGCCGGCGGGCGCCTGGACGCACCGAGCCGAATTCGACCGCGGCGCGCTGCCATTCGAGGCGCGCTACTTCCACACCGCCGGCGAGGAGCGGATCGACGTGCCCGCGGGCGCCGTGACCGTCGAGGTCATGAAGGGCCTGGCCGTCAGCCCGCAGCGGCGCAGCCTGACGGCTGCGGCGGGCACGGTGAGCGAGGTGGCGGTGTGGCTGCCGGCCGCGCCCTGGCCGGACGTGGCCGGGCGGCGCTGGCTGAGCGCGGATGTCCACGTGCACATGAACTACGGCGGACACTACCGCAACACTCCCGCGCACCTGGTGCTGCAGGCGCAGGCCGAAGACCTCGACATCGTCGAGAACCTGATCGTCAACAAGGAGCAGCGCGTCCCGGACATCGCCTACAGCGGCCGGGGCGTCGACCCGGCCTCGACGGCGGACACGCTGGTGGTTCATGGCCAGGAGTTCCACACCAGCTACTGGGGGCACCTCGGCCTCATCGGTATGCAGGGTCCGACGCTGCTGCCAGGCTACGCCGGCTATCCCAACACGGCGGCCGCGAGCCTTTCTCCCACCAACGCCGACGTCGCCGACCTGGCGCACGCCGCGGGGGCGCTGGTCGGTTACGTGCATCCCTTCGAGGAGGAGCCCGCGCCGCTCACGCATCCCGCCCACACCGATGCCGACGAGCTTCCGGTCGACGTGGCGCTCGGCAAGGTCGACTACATGGAGATCGTCTCCTTCGCCGATCACCAGGCGACGGCTTCCGTCTGGTACCGGCTGCTGAACCTCGGCTTCAGGATCCCGGCCGCGGCCGGCACGGACGCCATGGCGGACTACGCCACGCTGCGCGGGCCCGTGGGCTTGAACCGCGTCTACGCCTCGGTGCCCGACGGTCCGCTGTCGAGCGAGGCCTGGCTCGCGGCGCTCAAGCAGGGCAGGACCTTCGCGACCAATGCGCCGCTCCTCGATCTGTCGCTCGCCGGAGAGCCGCCCGGCGGCGGCGTCGCGCTCGAGCGGCCCGGCGGCGTGGTGTTTCGCGCGCGGCTGCGCTCCATCGTGCCGGTCGATCACGCGCAGCTGGTGTGCAACGGCCGGGTGGTGCGCGAGCTGACGCTCGACGCCACGCGCGAGCAGCTCGAGGCGAGCGGTGAGCTGGCGCTCGAGCGCAGCGGCTGGTGCCTGCTGCGCGCCTTCAGCGCCCGGGCGGAGTATCCGATCCTCGACAACTACGTGTACGCGACCACCAGCCCCGTCTACGTGACGGTGGCCGGCGCGCCGCAGCGCTCACCCGAGGACGCGCGCTTCTTCGGGGCGTGGATCGATCACCTCGCCGAGGCGACGCGCGTCTATCCCGACTGGAACTCGCAGGCCGAGAAGGACGCGGTGCTCGGCGAGCTCAAGGCCGCGCGGGCGGTGTACCGGCGCCTCGAGGCGGCGCCCTGAGGTAGCGGTCCATCCACTCGAGATAGCGTGCGTAGCGATCCACCAGGAAGCTCGGCCGGTCGAGCGTGTGGTGCTCGCCGGGATAGACGACGAGCTCGGTCGGCACGCCGAGCGTGCGCAGCGCCTGGTACATCTGCTCGCCGCCGATGATCGGCACGTTGAAGTCCTGGTTGCCTCCCATGAAGAGTGTCGGCGTGCGGATCCGGTCCGCGTGGAAGAAGGGATAGGAGACCTTGAGCCACGGCGCGCTCGTCTTCCAGGGCGGCCCGAGCTCGGCGTCGTACTGCACCACGTACTGGTCCGAGCCGTAGGTGGACAGCTGGTTGGCGCTGCCGGCGCCGCTGATGGCCGCCTTGTAGCGTGGGTCGCTCGCGATCGTGTAGTCGGTGAGGATTGCGCCGTAGCTCCAGCCGCCGACGCCCAGGCGCGCCGGATCGGCGATACCCTGCGCGATGGCGTAATTGACGCCCGCCGTGAGGTCCTCGACCTCGAGGTGGCCCCAGTCGGCGAGGATGCTGTAGGCGAATCTGGCTCCCCGGCCTGCACCGCCGCGGTAGTTGATCGCCAGCACGACGTAGCCGTGGGTCGCGAACAGCTGCCGCTCGAGCTGCGGCCCGTAGCTGTCGAGCTCGAGCGAGTGATCGTCCTGACCATTGGGTCCGCCATGGATCCACACGATGGTCGGGTAGCGCTGCCCGCGCACGTAGTCCGGGGGCTTGACGATCTGGCCGTGGATCTGCGTGCCGTCGCGGCTCGCAAAGGCGATGTCCTCGACCGTGCCGAGTGACAGCTCGGCGAACAGCGCCTGGTTGTGCGCGCTGAGCGGCCGCAGCTTGCCCGCCTCCAGCGCGTACACCTCGAAGGGTGCGTGGTCGTCGGAGGCCAGCACGGCCGTGTGTCCCGCCTCGCTCA
>JASHVF010000158.1 GCA_030039615.1 Gammaproteobacteria bacterium
CTCGCACAGCTCGAGCGCAACGTGCGCGAGCTGCACGAGAGCGTCATGCGGGTGCGCATGCTGCCGATCGGCTTCGCCTTCAGCCGCTTCCCGCGTCTGGTGCGCGACGTCGCGCAGCGGCTCGGCAAGCAGATCGACCTCAAGCTCACGGGCGAGCAGACCGAGCTCGACAAGACGGTGCTCGAGCGCATCGGCGACCCGCTGGTGCACCTGGTGCGCAACAGCATCGACCACGGCATCGAGAAGCCGGAAGCGCGCGTCGCTGCCGGCAAGCCCGCCGCGGGCACCGTGCACCTCGAGGCGTTTCATCGTGGCAGCGCCATCATCATCGAGGTGAGCGACGACGGCCGCGGCCTCGACAGCGAGCGCATTCTCGCCAAGGCGCGCGCGCGCGGACTGGTGGGCGCCAACGAGACTCCGAGCCAGGAGGCGATTCACGAGCTGATCTTCCTGCCGGGGTTCTCCACGGCCGAGCAGACCACGGACCTCTCGGGCCGCGGCGTCGGCATGGACGTGGTGCGTCGTAACATCAAGTCGCTCGGCGGCAAGATCGACATCCACAGCCAGCGCGGCCGCGGCTCGCGTTTCACCATCTCGCTGCCGCTCACCCTCGCGATCGTCGACGGTCAGTCGGTGTGCGTCGGCGAGGAGACCTACATCGTGCCGCTGGTGTCGATCGTCGAGTCGCTGCAGATCAAGGCGGGCGGCGTCAACCGCCTGTCGAACGCCGGCGAAGTGATCTCGTTCCGCGGCGACTATCTGCCGCTGCTGCGCCTGCACGAGCTGTTCGCCATCGAGCCGCGCTCGCGCGCCGTCCATGAGGGACTGGTGGTCGTGGTCGAGGGCGACGGCCAGCGCGCCGGGCTGTTCGTCGACGAGCTGCGCGGCCAGCAGCAGGTGGTGATCAAGTCGCTCGAGACCAACTACGGCCAGGTGCCGGGCGTCTCCGGCGCCACGATCCTCGGCGACGGCTCGGTGGCGCTGATCCTCGATGTCTCCGGACTGATCCGTTCCAACTCCTCCCGACGCGAGGCCGCCTGGGCGACCCGCGCGCCAGCCAAGGAAACTGCGCATGACCGCCAACTCCACCAAGAGCACCGCCGCCGAGGCCGAGACCCATCAGATCCTCACCTTCGTGCTCGGCACGGAGACCTACGGCGTCGACATCCTGTGCGTGCAGGAGATCCGCGGCTGGTCGGCGGTGACCAAGATTCCCAACTCGCCGCCGCACGTGCTCGGCGTCCTCAACCTGCGCGGCTCGATCGTGCCGATCGTCGACCTGCGCAAGCGCTTCAGCCTCGAGCAGGCCGAGTACACCGCGCTCACCGTCATCATCGTGCTGTCGGTGCGCTCGGCGAGCGGGCGGCGCGACTTCGGGGTGGTGGTGGACGGTGTCTCCGACGTGGTCGACGTCGAGGCGGCCGCGGTGCGCCCGACGCCCGATCTCGGCTCGCGCGCGGCCACCGAGCACATCCGCGGCCTGGTGCCGCTCGAGCAATGCATGCTGGTGCTGCTCGACATCGACCGCCTGATCGGCGCCGAGCTGAGCGAGGCTGCGGAGGCCATGACGGGCGAGGCGGCGGCGGCATGACACCGCTCGCAAATGCATTCATCTCACGGAAGACGGATTTATGAAATTGCGCAATCTGAAACTTAAACCCCGGCTGCTGCTCACCTTCGGGATGATGGCCATGGTGTTCGGCGCGGCCGTGGCCCTCGGGCTGTGGCGGCTCGCGGCCTTCAACCACGCCGTACAGAGCCTCACCAGCAGCACCGTGCCGCAGCTCGAGCAGAACGACGCCTGGGCGCTCGAGGTGATGGACACCGCGCGCCGCACGCGCAGCATGGCGACGCGCGATGCGGCGCACCTGCAGGAGGAGATCGACGGGGCGCGCAGCGCGCTCGGCAACCGCAAGAGCCTCGCCGAGGCCGCCGTGGCTGCGGCGGCCACACCCGAGGAGAAGGCGGCGCTCAAGCCGGTCCTGGACGCGGAGGCTGTCGCCGCGCCGCTCGAGGAGGAATACCTCAAGCTCTTCGAGGCCGGGCGCAGGCAGGACGCCGTCGCACTGATGGACGCCAAGATGCGCGCCGCAGAACAGACGCTGCTCGATGTGTTCGCGGACTATCGCGGCTTCCAGAACAGCGCCGTCATGGCACAGGGCGATGCGCTCGCCGCCAGCTACCGCAAGAGCATGCGGCTGCTGCTCACCCTCAGCGGCGTCGCCCTGGCCGTGGGGGCGCTGCTCGCGCTCTTGACGGCGCAGGCGCTCTCCCGGCCCATGCAGCGCATCATCAGGCACTTCGAGGCCTTCGCCCGCGGCGATTTCAAGGAGCAGATCGTCGTCGACTCGCGCGATGAGATCGGCCAGGTGCTGGCGGCGCTCGCGCACACGCAGAGCTCGCTCGGCAAATCGGCCGAGGCCGCCGCGGAGTACCAGGCGAGGATCGCCGCGATCAGCAAATCGCTCGGCACCATCGAGTACGCCCTCGACGGCACGATCCTCGATGCCAACGAGATCTATCTGCGGCTGGTCGGCTACACGCTGGACGAGCTGCGCGGCAAGCACATCGACATGCTGCTCGATGCGGCGCAGCGCTCGAACGGCGGCGCCCAGGGGAACCTGGAGAAGCTGCGGCGCGGCGAGCACATCGCGGCGCTGCAGAAGCGCGTCGGCAAGGGCGGGCGGGAGCTGTGGGTACAGGCGAGCGTCAACCCGATCCCCGACGCCGCCGGCAAGCCCTGCAAGGCGGTCACCTACGTGTGGGACGTGACCGAGCAGATCGGCTCCGCGGCCGAGTTCAAGGGGCAGATCGCGGCCATCAACCGCGGCCAGGCCGTCATCGAGTTCAGCCTCGACGGCACGATCATCACGGCCAACGAGAACTTCCTCAAGACGGTCGGTTATACGCTGGAGGAGATCCGCGGCCAGCACCACAGCATGTTCGTCGACGCGGCCTACGCCGCCGGCGACGACTACCGGCGCCTGTGGCAGAAGCTCGGCCGCGGCGAGTACGACGCCGGACAGTACAAGTGCTTCGCCAAGGGCGGCCGCGAGCTCTGGATCCAGGGGAGCTACAACCCGATCCTCAACGCCGAGGGCAAGCCCTACAAGGTGGTCAAGTTCGCCGCCGACATCACCGCGCAGCGCCAGGAGGCCGAGATGAACGCCGCCTTCAAGGGCGCGCTCGACAACCTGCTGTCGAACGTGATGGTCGCCAACAACGACCTCAACGTCATGTATCTGAACAGCACCGTCAAGGCGATGCTCGCCGAAGCGCAGGCCGACATCCGCAGGGACCTGCCGCAGTTCGATGCGGCGCAGCTGCTCGGCGCGAGCATCAACTCGTTGCAGAAGAACCCGGGCCAGGGCGGGCTGCTGCCGGAGCTCGACAAGAGCTTCACTTCCGAGCTCCTGCTCGGCGGGCGCACCTTCCGCATCGTCGCCAATCCCATGCGCAATGCCGAGGGCAGACGCATCGGCACGGTGGTCGAGTGGGCCGACCGCACGCAGGAGCTGCGGGTCGAGGCGGAGGTCGGGGAGATCGTGTCCCGCGCGCTTGAGAACGATCTCAGCCTGCGGGTAGCGATGCAGGGCAAGAGCGGATTCTTCGCCAACCTGGGCACCGGTCTCAACAAGCTGCTCGACAACCTGTCGCAGATGGTGCGCGACATCAAGGCGGCCGCCGCCACCGTGCGCATCGGCGCGGATGAGATCAGCAAGGGCAACACCAACCTCTCGCAGCGCACCGAGGAGCAGTCCTCCTCGCTCGAGGAGACCGCCTCCTCGATGGAGCAGATGACCTCCACCGTCAAGCAGAACGCCGACAACGCCGGCCAGGCCAACCAGCTCGCCACCGCGGCGCGCGACCAGGCGGAGAAGGGCGGGGCGGTGGTCGGCAAGGCGGTGCGCGCCATGGCCGACATCAACGATTCCTCGAAGAAGATCGCCGACATCATCGGCGTCATCGACGAGATCGCCTTCCAGACCAACCTGCTGGCGCTCAACGCCGCGGTCGAGGCGGCGCGCGCCGGCGAGCAGGGCCGCGGCTTCGCGGTGGTGGCCACCGAGGTACGCAGCCTCGCCGGCCGCTCGGCGACCGCAGCCAAGGAGATCAAGGGCCTGATCCAGGATTCGGTGCGCAAGGTCGAGGACGGCTCGGCGCTCGTCACCCAGTCCGGGCAGACGCTCGAGCAGATCGTCGCCTCGGTCAAGAAGGTCTCCGACATCATCGCCGAGATCGCCGCAGCCTCGCGCGAGCAGTCCTCCGGCATCGAGCAGGTCAACAAGGCCGTGATGCAGATGGACGAGATGACGCAGCAGAACGCCGCGCTGGTCGAGGAGGCCACCGCCGCCTCGCAGGCCATGGCCCAGGGCGCCGGCGA
>JASHVF010000159.1 GCA_030039615.1 Gammaproteobacteria bacterium
GAAGCCATGCGCTGCCACGTGGCGCGCCAGATTGATGGACCCCAGATTGCATACCGCGGTCTCGGCCGCGCTCGTGACCTCGAGGATCTCGGTGCACAGATTCGACAGATGCACCGTGTTGCCGGGCCTGGCCGTCTGATTGCAGGCGCGATTGGACCTGTCCTTGAAGGTCATCCATCCGTTCCCGGTCTGCGCCAGCACGCGCATCATGCGGGCGTAGAGGTCGCGCGCCTTGAGGATGCGCTTCGCCAGGCCCTGCGCTTCGGCCTGCAGGTACGCCTCCTCGAACGCCGCGCCGAACAGATCCGGCAGAGTGGGCACATCGTGCGGATCGAACAGCGACCAGGACTCATCCGCCTCCACGCGCCGCATGAAGAGATCCGGGATCCAGTTGGCGAGATTGAGGTGATGCGTGCGCCGACCCTCGTCGCCGGTGTTGTCGCGCAGCTCGAGAAACGACTCGACGTCGGAGTGCCACGGCTCGAGGTAGACGCAGGCGGCACCCTTGCGCTTGCCGCCCTGGTTGACGGCGGCCACAGAGGAGTCGAGCGTCTTGAGCCACGGCACGACGCCGTTCGACAGCCCGTTGGTGGAGCGAATCAGCGAGCCCTCGGAGCGCACGCGATGCCAGGCTACGCCGATGCCGCCGGAGAACTTCGACAGCTGCGCGACATCCTTGTACTTGTCGTAGATCGCCTCGAGCGAGTCCTCGGGCGAGTCGAGCAGGAAGCAGCTCGAGAGCTGCTCGTGGCGCGTGCCGGCGTTGAAGAGCGTCGGCGAGCTGGCGATGTAGTCGAGGCTCGAGAACAGCCCGTAGAGATCGAGCGCCTCGGGAACACTGGAAGAAAGCGCGACGGCGATCCGCATCCAGAAGTGCTGCGGGCTCTCGATCACGTGGCGCCGCGAGGGATGCCGCAGCAGATAGCGGTCGTAGAGCGTGCGCACGCCGAAGTACTCGATCTGGCAGGTGCGCTCCGGAGAAATCGCGTCGTTGAGCTTGCGCGCGTGCGACTCGACGAAGCCCAGGACGCGCTCGTTGATGAGTCCCACGTCATAGCCGAGCCGGATCGACTGCGAGAACGAGTAGACGCCGAGCCCCTGCACCTCCTTGTCGATGTAGCCGCTCAGCAGACGCGCGGCGAGGCGCGAGTAGCCGGGCTCCTCGAACATGAAGGAGGCGGCGGTGCGGATCGAGAGCTCATCGAGCTCGCGCGTGCTCGCCCCGTCGTAGAGCCCGGCGATGGTCTTGAGCGCGACGCGCATCGGATCGACGTCCGTGAGCCCCTCGCAGCAGCGCGTCACGGCGCGCACGATCTTGTTCACGTCGACCAGCTCGCGCTCGCCGCTGCGCTTGGTGACCGCCATCTGCGTGCGTGCCGCCGGCGGCGGAGTCAGGCGGAAGGAGGGCTGATCGGGCGCCAGCGCCGCCGCCGTGGGGCCGGCGGGAGCGACGGGTTCGCGTGCGAGACTCGGCATCATGGACTCATCCCCCTACAAGGGACTCGCGGGGGATCGGACGGACATGAGGTGCCGTGCAGCGACACCGTCATCCCGGCCGCTCTTACCTCGAGAGCCCGACAGCCGCGCATCGCGCTCGGGCGCGATGGCCGCGGCAGGTCTTCGGGCTCGTGGGTGCGAGGCGGTCCAAAAGCCGCCTCACCTACTGGATGCCGCTTCCCGGACCGACTAGGGGTCCAGTGCTCATGGCATCGGTCGTTCCCAGTTACCGCTGCGGGACAGCTCCGGAATGGCCTCTTCACTCGGCAGGCGTCACCGGATTCCCTATTAAGCCTACCCCTTGGGGTAGGCGCCGCTGGCGACCACAAGATATTGCGGATTCATGACCGATGTCAATGCACGACGCTCGGCCGGACTGAAGCCTGCCGGAGCGGCGCCTGTAAGATCGCTCGATGGAGCACATCCCGCTCGGCACCACTGACCTCCGCGTGTCGCAGCTGTGTCTTGGCACCATGTCGATGGGCAGCTCTGCCTGGAAGCGCTGGGTGCTCGATGAGGCCGAATCGATCCCGGTCCTGCGGCGCGCCCTGGACCTCGGCTTCAACTTCTTCGACATGGCGGACTGGTACTCCCTCGGCCGCAACGAGGAAGTGGTGGCGCGCAATCTGCTGAAACTCACCGCCCGCGAGCATCTGGTGCTCGCGACCAAGGTGTTCTATCCGATGAGCGACGACCCGCGCGACCGCGGCCTGTCGCGCGAGCACATCGCGCTCTCGATCGATCGCTCGCTCGCGCGCATGGGTACGGACTACGTCGACCTGTACGTGATCCATGCCTTCGATGCCGAGACTCCGGTCGAGGAGACGATGGAGGCGCTGCACGCCACGGTGCGCTCCGGCAAGGTGCGCTACCTCGGGGCCTCCACCATGTACACGTGGCAGTTCGCGAAGCTGAATCACGCGGCGGCGATGAACGGCTGGACACCGTTCGTCAACATGCAGTGCCAGTACAACCTGCTCTATCGCGAGGAGGAGCGCGAGATGTTCCCCTACTGCCGCGACCAGCGCATCGCCGTCACCACCTTCAGTCCGCTGGCACGCGGCTTTCTCGGCAGGGTCGCGTCCGAGACCGTGCGCACCACCTATGACAAGTTCCAGGACTTCTACGGCGACGACATCGATCGGGAGATCGCGCGGCGCGTACGCGAAGTGGCGGCGCGGCGCGGCGTGAGCGCTGCGCAGGTGGCGCTCGCCTGGGTGGCGGGCAATCCGAACCAGAACGTGCCGATCGTGGGCGCCGCGAGCACCTCGCACCTCGAGGTCGCCGTCGAGGCCCTGGGGCTCAAGCTCGATGCCGGGGAACGGACCTTCCTCGAGGCGCCCTACCGGCCGCGCGATGAGATCAACGACCAGAATTCCGTGCTGCGCCCGCGCGCACTGCATCCCGACTGAGACACCCGCGGCTTCAGGCGTCGAGCCAGGGGCTGTCCTGTCGCACCTCGATCAGCGTCGGACGGTCCGCCCCCAGCGCCTCGCGCACGCATTGGGCGAGGCTCTCAGCCCCCGCTGCCCGCACGCCCCGGCAGCCGAGGCTCTCGGCGAGCCGCACGAAGTCGGGGCTCTTAGGCAGCACGCCGATGCGGGGAATCTGCCGCTCGTCCATCCCCTCGACGATCGCCTGCAGGGCGTCGTTGTTCCAGACGACCACCGGGAGCGCGACATGCTCCTCGGCCGCCGTGGCCAGCTCGTTCACCGTGAACATGACGCCGCCGTCGCCCGCCACCGCGATGACCGAGCGGTGCGGCGCGCCGATGCGGGCGCCGATCGCCATCGGCACGGCAAACCCGAGCGCGCAGTAGCTGCCTGAGTAGTACCAGCAGCGCTCCATCTCCATCGGCATGGCAGACGTGCCGGTATAGACGATCTGGGTGGCATCGCCCATCACGATGCCGTCGGCCGGAAGCGCCGCCCGCAATGTCTTCCAGACGCGCGCGTGGCGCCTCTCGGCCTCGGTCATGCGCGCGGCGTTGCGGCCGAGGATGTCCCGCACGCGCTGCTCGCCCTGCGAGCGATGCGATGCCGCCTGGCGCCGCGAGAGCGCTGCCGCCAGTGCGGGCAGCGCCGCGCGCGCATCCCCGAGGACCGGCACTGCGGCCGGATACACCGACGTCAGCTCGGTGGGATCGATGTCGATGCGCACGATGTCGCCGCCGATCTCGAGCTTCGTCAGGAAATGATCGCCGGCGGCCACTTCCGAGCCGACCAGCAGCACCGTGTCCGCGTCCTTGAGTGCCTGCTGGCTCGCCTCCATGAGGATCGAGGCGCCGAGGGACAAGGGATGGGACTCGGGCAGTATTCCCTTGCCGGCATTGGTGGCGAGCACCGGCGCCCCGAGCCACCCGGCGATCTCTGCGAGTGCCTTCCCGGTGCCCAGCGCGCCGCCGCCGACCAGGATGAGCGGGCGCTTCGAGCGCGCGAGAACCTCCGCGGCCTCCTCGATGAGCGCCGGGTCCGCGAGCGGCAGGCGCGGCGAGCGCCGCGGCTGCCACTCGCTCTCGACGGGCAACGGCAACACATCGCGCGGCAGCGACAAGTGCACCGGGCGCGGGCGGCCGCCGCGAAAGATGGCATAAGCACGTGCGATCAGCTCCGGCAGTTCGTCCGGATGGCGGACCATGGCGCTGAAGGCCGTGAAGGGAGCCGTGACCGCCGCCTGGTCACTGAGCTCGTGGATCGCGCCCCAGCCCTTGCCCTGAGACAGCGTCGGCGCGGCGCCCGACAGCACCAGCATGGGCTGCGAATCGCTGTAGGCCTGTGCGATTCCGGTCGCCGCGTTGGTCACTCCGGGGCCGCCGATGACGACGCACACCCCCGGCTTGCCGGTGGCGCGCGCGTAGCCGTCGGCCATGAGGCTCGCGCCCTGCTCGTTGCGGCACTGGACGTGGCGCATCCCGCTGCGCGCGATGCCGCGGTACAGCTCGAGGGTCATCGTGCCGGCCATGCCGAACACGGTGTCCACCTCGTAGGCCGCGAGCAGCTGCATCACGGCCTCCCCGCACGTCCTCATGCTCACGGTCGTTCCCCGGGGCGCGCCTCCGCCTTAGAACTTGTAGCCGAACTCCACCCCCACTACCCGCGGCCGCAGGATCGTCTGCTGCAGCGCGAACTGCGAGGTCGAGGTGTAGGTGCTCGCAAGGTTGTTGGTGAGATTCTGCCCATAGAGCTTCGCCGACCAGGCGTCCTTCGACACACCGAGCGCGGCGTCATAGGAGGTGATCGGCGGATTCTCGAAGCGCAGATAGTTCGTGGTGATGGTGTCCCCTGCGAGAGTCGGGTTGCTGCCCGACTGTGTAAAGGAATGCGCCGTGTGCGTCACGCCCGCCTGCGCGAACAGGTTGTAGGAGGTCAGCACCCACTCGTAGCGCAGCAGCGCGTTGAACTGCAGCGGCGGGCTGAAGGCGCTGGGAGCGCCGATCGGACCGTACGGGTTCACGATCGGCCCGTATACGCCCGCGCGGTTTACGCCATAGAGGATCGGCTGACCGTAGAGCGCGGCGGTCGCGGGATTGGCGAGCAGCGCCGGATTATTGGCGATCAGGTAGGGTGAATTGGTCTGTTCGCTCGAGTTCCAGGCAGCCCCACCCTGCGCGGTGAGTCCGGGCGCGAGCACCGCGATGAAGGTCTGCTCGATGCCGCGGATGCGGTAGTTGGGGCCGTTGGCATTGAAGCCGATGTTGCCGAGCAGCCCCGGCTGGAAGAAGGTCACCTGCGCGTCGTTCCAGTCCTCCTGGTAGAGGGCGCCGTTCCATTGCAGGCGGTGGTCGAAGAACTCGCTCTTCCAGCCGAGCTCGTTGTTGATGAGCGTATCCGACTTGTAGGCAAGCGGGTTGCAGTACTGGGGAATCCCGCCGGTCGCGGCCGACGTCGGAATGTAGCACGCGCTGCTGCGGTTGAAGGCGCCGGGACGAAACCCCTGCGACCAGGTGTAGTAGGCGAGCACGTCGGGGGCGATGTGCCAGGTGAGATTCGCCCGGCTCCTGAAGCCCGAGTAGGTGGTGTTGAGATTCTCCGCGCCGATATTGACCGTCGCCGGCGACAGCAGGCAGGGCGGCGCACCGGCCTCGTAGCAGTAGAAGCTGCCCGACTCGGCGCCGACCTCGTTGTTCTGGAAGTGGTAATAGCGCGTCCCGCCGGTGAGGGTCAGCACCTTGGGAATGATGTCGAAGTCCATCGAGGTAAAGAGCGCCCACTGCGTGTAGCCGCGCTTGACGTCGTTGAAGAACGCCACGTTGTCGCCGCGGATGGGCGCGGGGTTGTTGACGTCCGAACCCGGTACCGGCCCGATGTTGGTCAGACAGCCGACGTCGGTGGACGGCTGGCCCTCGGCCGTCTCGACGCACGGCGGCAGGCTCTTGTAGAGCCAGTTGAGCTGGTCGTCGATGCGCAGGTTCTCCCAGAAGGCGCCGAAGATGTCCCGCCAGCGCCACTCGTCCGGGGTACTGAGGCGGATCTCCTCGCTGAGATGCGTGTTGCGCAGCGTCTCGTTCCAGGTGGCGCTCGGCGAGTAGCACTGCGAGACCAGCCCTTGCGCGGGATTCGCGCCGTGACACTGGTAATAGTCCGCGTACAGACCGCGCGCATAGTTGCTGTAGTCCTGCACGGTCTCGACGTTGCGCACCAGATAGGAGCCGGTGTAGACCGCCTTCAGGTCGCCGATGTGCCCGTTCAGCGTCCAGGCGGTGTTCTCGAAACGGTCCTTGTTGTAGGAGGGGTTGAACAGGTTGACCGACTGCGGCGGCAGCGCCGTGCCGTCGGAGCTCAGCGGCATGGTATAGAACACGCCCTCGGCATCCATGTCCTGGTAGCTCTGGCTGACGAGCGCGTCCCAGCTGTCGTTGATCTTCCACAGCGCCGAGAGGCGCGCGCCCTGGTAGGTGACCGGATTGATCGCGTTGCCCACCAGGTCGTAGTTATTGAGCACCGGGCTGTTGGGTGGCACCTGGCACGGCGGGCCCGGCGGGCTGCTGTTCGGCCCGCAGCCGCTCGGGTAGTTGGCGTAGTGAATGCCGCCGTCGGTCGCCTTGCGCGTCAGGGTTCCCGCCACGTTGTTGATGTAGCCACCGTGCCGGTCGTCGTAGACCACGGCGCGCAGCGCCAGCGTATCGCTGATCACCGGCACGTTGAGGACCGCGGTCATGTTGCCGTTCGGGTCGCCGCCGGCGGTCGTACCGTAGCCGGCGGTCACGCTCGCGGAGGTCGCGTTGAGCTGCGGCTTGTTGGTGATGTAGCGCACGACGCCTGCCTGCGCGCCCGCGCCGAACAGTGTTCCCTGCGGCCCTTCGAGCACTTCGACGCGCTCCAGGTCCGCCGCATACACATCGAGATTGCGTCCCGGCAGCTGACCCGACTGCTCGTCGAGATAGATGGCGACA
This sequence comes from Gammaproteobacteria bacterium, assembly GCA_030039615.1. Lineage (GTDB taxonomy): Bacteria > Pseudomonadota > Gammaproteobacteria > Steroidobacterales > Steroidobacteraceae > 13-2-20CM-66-19. The sequence continues at coordinate 6,890 of JASHVF010000159.1, forward strand.
TTCGGAAAGCCGTTGATCGAGCCGCCGGACTGGGTCGGGACGCTCCCGGCGCTCAGGCCGCGCATGAAGATCTCGACCTGACCGGGGCCCTGGGAGGCGCCGCTCACATTCGGCAGATGCTTGATCAGGTCGTCGAAGGTGGTGACGTTGAGGTCGTCGAGCTCCTTGCCCGTCAGTGCCTGGATGGCGATCGGCACGTCCTGTACGTTCTCGCTGCGGCGCTGCGCGGTGACCACCACCTCCTGAATGCTGCCCGCCGGGGCGCTCGTCTCGGGTGTCGTGGACTGATCGGCGGCCACCACCGCACCGAGACGCGTACCCAGGATGGCCGCAACCGCAGCCGCGCACTTCGGATTGATCTTCATCTTAAGGAGCCTCCCCGTTCATCGACAGCCGCCTTCCGCCGGGAACCCCGGCCGCAGCAGGCGCAGAGACATTTCATTCTTGGGTACGCCGGCGAAATTCGCACCGGCGCGCGTTTGCACTGCGATATATCGCATTGCATACTCGCTCGCAAGCTCACCCGAGGCCTTCGGGCGAGTCTTCAGCGCAGCGGCAAGAGGGCGATGGCTTGAGCAGCGATGCGATCGCGACCGCCCGCGGCGAGGTCGCACCGCTCATCGAGCGCTGGTACATGCTGGTCGTGATGTGCGTGGTGTACGCCATCAACATCGCGGCGCGCTACGTGGTCACCACCGTCTTTGAACCCATCCGACTCGAACTGAAGCTTACCGACACCGCCGCGGCCTTCCTCACCGGCCCGCCGCTGGCGCTCTTCTATGTCTCCTGCGGGATCCCGATCGCCTGGCTCGCCGACCGCTCCAACCGGCGCAACATCGTCGCGGCTTCGCTCATCGTGTGGTCCGGCTTCACGGTGTTCTGCGGCACGGCCTCGAGCTTCCTCGAGTTCCTTCTCGGCCGCATCGGCGCAGGGATCGGCGAGGCCGGCGCCACGCCGCCGTCCGCGTCGCTGGTGTCGGACTGCTTCCCGGCGGGGCGGCGCGCCATGGCTCTCAGCGTATTCGCACTCGGCGCCCCGGTCGGCGCCTGGCTGGCATCCGATGTGGCCGGTGCCGCCGCGCAACGCTACGGCTGGCGCGGAGCGTTCTACGCACTCGGCGTCCCCGGGGTGCTGCTCGGCGTGCTGCTGCTCGCCACGCTGCGCGAGCCGAAACGCGGCCAGCTCGATGCGCTCGCCGCCGACGCCCGGGCGGGGTTTGCCGAGGTGCTGATCTTCCTCTGGCGGCAGCGGGCGGCGTTTCACGTGATCATGGGCGCCGGCGTCTGCAGCCTGTGGGGCTGGGGGCTCGTGTGGTGGACGCCGACCTTCCTGCTGCGCACCTACGGGCTCTCCGTCGGCGAGGCCGGCGCGATCACCGGCCACATCCACCTCGTCGGCGGCATCGCCGCATCCGTCGCCGCCGCCTGGCTCATGTCCCGGCCGTTCATGCGCTCGCCGCGCCGCGTGCTGCTGGCGCTCGGCCTGGTCACGGCCGGCGCGACCGTTCCGTCGATCATCGCCTACTGGACGCACTCGCTCGCCCTCGCCCGCCTGATGTTCTGGGTGTACATCCCCGCCATCTACTTCTTCATCGGACCGTGCATGGCGCTGGTCGCGAATCTCGCGCCGAGCCACATGCGCGCCGGCTTCACCGCCTGGTCGGGGCTGGTCGGCAACGTGTTCAATCTCATCGTCGCGGTGCAGGTGGTCGGGATCCTGAGCGACTCCTTTGCCGGCGCGCACGGGTCGGATGCGGCATCGCTGCGCTGGGCGCTGCTCCTGCTCGCGCCGACCGGGTTCTGGGCGACCTGGCATTTCTACCGGGCGGCGCGCACCGTCGATGCGGACCTGGAGCGCGTCGGCGGGCACGGACCCTGACCTCGAGGAGGCTGCTTGCGTAACTACCTGGCTCTGGCGCTGGCATTGCTCACCGTCTGCGGCGCGCCCCGGGCGCACGCCGCCGACGTGACCGTCGTGAACGACGACGTGCACTTCCCCGAGGGACCGATCTGGTACCAGGGCAAGCTCTACTACGTCGAATACGACCGCAACTCGGTGACCGTGTGGGACGGCCAGCGCAACCACATCTTCTGGTCGAAGCCCGGCTGCGGTCCCTCGGCCGTCATCCCCACGGCGAGCGGCGAATTCCTCACCACCTGCTACGACAATGGCACCCTCGGCCGCATCGCCGCCGACGGCCGGGACCTGCCGCCCTACTCGCATGACAAGGACGGTCACCCGTTCGTCGGTCCGAACGACTTCGCGCCCGATCGTC
>JASHVF010000160.1 GCA_030039615.1 Gammaproteobacteria bacterium
ATGCCGATCAGCAAACACTTCGAGATGTACGCCCGAGTCGAGAACCTGACCGATCGCCACTACGAGACCGCCTACCAGTACGGGACGCTCGGACGCTCGGCGTACATCGGAGGGCGCGCGACCTTCTGATGGGTGTTGCAGTGATGACCGCACCGCGCTCCGCCGTGGACCCCGCACTCTTCGCCACCATCAACAGCAGCGTGATGGTCACCGAGTCGGCCGGCGGCGTACGCGTTCAGGGTCCCGGCGAGTTCCCGCAGTCGATTGGATTGCGTGCACAGGCGGGGCGGGTTGGCTACCTGGTGGATCGTCTGTACCGCAAAGCGCGTGCGCATGCTCTTCCTCAGGGCAAACGTGACGTACTGTTCGCTCCGGAAGTCGCACACCTTGCCTACCAGTTGGCCGATGCGGTGCGTAAGAAGATTGCCGAGGCCGCACTGCAGCCGGTCGATCAGGCGCATGTGGAGCGCTTGCTGGGCATATCGCGTGCAGAGTGCAACCGCTGGACCAAGGATGGACGGCTCTCAACCTCCGGATTCCTTACCGTAAGCCGCACACCTCAAATCCGGATTCGCCGCGCGACCTACCCGCCCGCGTTCCTGGATCACCTGGCAAAGCACCCGGAGATCATCGAGGGCTGGAGAAAGGAAGACCGGGCGTCGAGGCCCGTCTCCTGACCATGCGCACGCGACTCACCGACCTGCTCGCCAGCAAACATGTGCTGCTCGCCGACGGCGCGACCGGCACGAACTACTTTCAGGCGGGCCTCGCCTCAGGGGACCCACCCGAATTTTGGAACGTCGACCGGCCGGACCAGGTGAAAGGATTGCACCAGCGCTTCGTCGACGCCGGCGCCGACATCATTCTGACGAACACCTTCGGCTGCAATCCGCACCGCCTGAAACTGCACAAAGCCCAGGACCGAACCTACGAGCTGGCAAAGCGTGCAGCGGAGCTCGCGCGTAGCGTTGCTGACGCCGCCTCTCGTCCTGTCGTGGTAGCCGGCTCCGTCGGCCCGACGGGAGAGCTATTCGAGCCGCTTGGCAACCTCACGAGGGAGGCCGCGCTGGCCTCCTTCACAGTGCAGCTCGAGGGCCTGCGCGACGGCGGGGCGGACGTCGCGTGGATCGAAACCATGTCGGCGCCCGAGGAGGCAACGTGCGCGGCCGAGGCCGCGATATCTGCCGGTTTGCCGTATGTCATTACCTACTCGTTCGACACCGCGGGTCGCACGATGATGGGGTTATTGCCGCGCGCGACGGCGGAAACGGTCGCCACGCAGGTTGTCCCACCCGTCGCAGTAGGCGCCAACTGCGGAGTCGGTGCCCCCGACATTCTTGTGTCCCTGACGCAGATGCGCGACGCACCCTTCCCGCTCGTCACTAAGGGCAATTGTGGCGTGCCACAGTTTCAGGGTACGGAAGCCGTGTACTCGGGCACGCCGGAACTGATGGCCAAGTACGCGCGGCTGGCGATCGATGCCGGAGCGCGCATCATCGGCGGGTGCTGCGGCACGACGCCTGCACACGTGGCCGCCATGCGCGCCGCCATCGATGCCCATGAGCGCGGGGAGCACCCTACCCTCGATAGCATCGTGGCGCAGATCGGTCCGCTGACAAACGCGCCGCCCGCCGAGAGCCCTCAGCGCCCCGCGCGCCGCTCACGGCGGTAAGGGCACTCGCGCCTATCGGTCGCGGTACACTAAGAGCCGCGGAGTTCGCAGCGCGTGATGCTGGTCCATCTCGCGCGATCTCAGGAAATATCGCGCCGGATCGTGCCAGCCCTCGGCCCGCAGGTGCTGCGTAGGGGTACGCTTAGCCGCGAATTCGAGAAAACGCTGCGGTTCTCAAGGGCTTACAGCAGCTCGAGCTCTGCAACCCGGGGAGCCATTTCATTATATTTCAATATCTTCTGATATATATCTTCTGCGGATTCTCCGGCTCTCACCGCCGCACGGCGCGAGCGGCGTCCCAGGGGCGCTCGCGCTCGAGTAGCACGTTCAGCAGGTTGTCCTGGAAATTGATATTGCCGGTGAGTCGCTCGTGGTCCTCGCAGAGAAAGAAGGCGTAGGCGAGCGGGAAGAAGAGCGCTTCGTTACGCGGCGCGACCGGGTTGAGCGCCTCGCGCGCGAGCAGCGACGGCTTGGTGACTGCGCCGTCCCCAGGCTCGAGCATCAGCCGACCGTAGTCCACGCCGGGCACCTTGTGCTGCACGTCCTGCGGAAACAGTCGGGCCATCGAACGGCTACCTTCCGGCTCGATCACGATGCGCGCCGGCGTCAGCGCGCAGTCGCCGCCAAACACGACGAATTTGACCGGCGAGCTCGGCTCCTCGAAGGTCACCGACCAGATGAACCGGCGTGCGCGCTCGAGATTGCGGGCGAAATAGGCCTGCAGCGCCGCGATGTACGTGTCTGCCTCGGCTGGCCGCTTGAAGCCGGCTCGAACGCGGGCAATCACGCTCGGGTCGAACACCGACCATTGCATGCGCTGCCAGGTCGCCACGTCATAGAGGTCCAGATTCAGATCCTTGCCGCCTGGATCCACTGACCAGTCGGTCAAGGGATGCGGCAGCAGCTGGTAGACACTCGGCATGGTCGCCAGCACCTCCGGCTCGATTCGACGGAGCGCAACCCTGTGACCGAGGAGCATGCTCTGCAGCGCACTCACCGAGCCTAAGTTCGGCGTGCCCAGTAACACGACGGTGTCGATCCTCTCCGCCCCGCGCATGTTGATGGGAAAGTCGCCCTCGCCTTCCAGCGCATCGACCGTGCCGTAGCGCAGGTAATAGCGCGTGATCAGGCCGCCCATGCTGTGGGCGATCACGTTGACCTTGAGAGACGGATCGTCGTAGTCGCGACGCAGCTGCTCGATCAGCGCATCCAGCCGCTTGGCGGTCGTGACGTTGTCCTGCCGCCAGTCGTATGCAAACACGTAGTAGCGCCGCACCCGCGGATCGGCGTGCGTGCCCAGCTTCCCTGGAATGAAACCTCCCGCCTGCTGCAGCGTGCGCAGGATCGCGCCGTAGAAGTCGGAGTTCAGGGCCTCTTCGAAGAGCCCGCTCGCTTCGAGGCTGTCACCGACGGGTTGCAGGGTGAGCGGGTCGAAGGGCAATGCCAGGTCGCGCTTGGAGCCGGCCAGCAGCTGCAGCGTCGATCCGGGCCATACCTCCGCACGCTTCTTCTTGTCGAAAAGCCGCGAGCCGAGGGTTCCGGGAATCAGGATCACGGGCGGCGTGCGCGCCTCCTCCATCCCGGAGGCATAGAGCCGGGCCAGGTCCGGTCCCGTGTCACTGTGGCATGCAGCCACCGACGCGACGAGCGCCAGGGCCCAGATGCGTCTCGACGCAAACATCAAGCCTCGGATAGCACTCACGCTACACCGCCCGCACCAGTGCAGCCCATGTGCCGAAGAGTATCCTCTTCGAGCTATGCGCGTCCTGATCGTAGAGGATGACGAGGTCATCGCCAGCACCATGAGCCGTGGTCTGACGCTTCACGGGTACGTGGTCGACCACGTACCCTCGGCAGAAGCCGCATCGGCGGCACTGCTCAGCGAGGAGTTCGATCTCGCCATCGTCGATCTCGGGCTGCCGCAAGAGGACGGCACGAGCCTGGTCAGGCGCATCCGGCGCACCAACAAGACGCTGCCGGTTCTCGTCGTGACGGCGCGCGATTCCCTCGCCGATCGCGTCGATACTCTGGACATGGGTGCCGACGATTATCTGGTGAAGCCGGTCGCGCTCGCCGAGCTGCTCGCGCGCTGCCGCGCCCACATCCGCCGAGCGCGCGCGGTTGCGAGCTCCAGGGTCGAGGTCGGCTCGCTCAGTGTCGACCTCGAGGGGCGCCGCGCCACGGTTGCCGGCGAGTCCCTCGACCTGACACGGCGCGAGTGGCTGGTGCTCGAGTATCTCGCGCTCAACGCCGGACGCATCGTCAGCAAGGAGCGCCTGCTGGACGCCATCAGCTCCGCCCCCCAGGACCTCTCGCTCAATTCCGTGGAAGCGGTCGTCTCCCGGCTGCGCCCCAAATTAGGCGAGGCGGCCAGGATCCGCACGGTCCGCGGGCTCGGTTACCGGCTGGACGATGAGCCGTAGATTGTGATCCGGCATCCCTGGAACACGATCCGTGGCCGGCTGCTCGGATACCTGTTGCCGCCGCTCGTGCTGCTGCTCGCCGCGGGCGTCTACATGGACTACGAGACCGGCGCCGTGCCGGTGCGCGCTGCCTACGATCATGCGCTCGCGAGCGCCGCGCTGGCGATTGCCAGCCAGGCACAGCGCGGCGCGCAGCCCGCGGAGCTCTCGCGGGTCGCGACCGCCATCGATTCTCTGCTGCACCCGGCAGCACGCTCGCGCGCCTACTACGTCGTACGAGCCGCGGGGCACTACCTCGCGGGCGATGCGGACCTGCCCGCGGCGCCCGAGGGCGCAAAGAGCCCGGCGTTCTTCGACGCTCGCTATCGGGGGCAAGCGGTTCGTATCGTGACCTATGTGCTGAGCGATCCGCAGCCGCTCGTGGTATCCGTGGCGGAGACCACCATCGAGCGCGATCGCGCAACCCTCGAGCTGCTCGTGAGCGAGGTGCTCACGGACGTTGTGCAGCTCGTCACCACGGTGGTGCTGGTATGGATCGGGGTGGCATTGGCGCTGCGCCCATTGCTGCGGCTCGGAGATCAGATCGGCACACGCTCGCCGCGGGAGCTGTCGCCGCTCGATGTGGAGGCGGCGCCCGGTGAAGCGCGCTCGATGCTCACTGAGCTCAATCGGCTGTTCGCTGCCCTCGGGGAAGCGACCCGCGTGCAGCAGCATTTCCTCGCCAACGCCGCTCACCAGATGCGCACGCCGCTCGCCGGGCTGCTGATCCAGCTCGACCTTCTGATCACGGAGGTGCAGGACCCGCGGGTGCGGCACGAGCTATTGGCACTGCGCGCGAGCGCGCAGAATCTCGCGCACACCGCGGATCAGTTGCTCACGCTCGCCCGCGCGGACCCGGCGGTCCATCTGACGGACGAATTCACCGCGCTCGACTGCGGCAAGCTCATCGGCGACGTGGTGTCGCAGAATCTCGACCGCGCGTTGGCCAAAGGCATCGATCTCGGGGCTCAGATCGAGCCGGTGCGCCTCGAGGGCGTTGCCTGGCTGATCCGCGAGGTGCTGACGAACCTGGTCGACAACGCCATCCGCTATGTCCCTGCCGGCGGGCACGTGACGGTGCGCAGTGGCGTGGCGGGCGCGCGCGCCTTCCTCGAGGTCGAGGACGATGGCCCCGGGATTCCGCCGGCGCAGCGCCAGGCGGTTCGCCAGCGCTTCTACCGGCTGCCGAATTCTCCGGGCAGCGGCTGCGGCCTCGGCCTCGCCATCGCCGAGGAGGTCGCGCGCCTGCACGGCGCCGACCTCGAGATCGGCGACTGTGACGGAGTCGGCACCCGGGTGCGAGTGCTGTTTCCCGAGAGCGACCGGGACCGCATCGAAGCCGCTGGCTGAGAGCCTGTCAGTTTCCGAACAGGTCCGCCGGGCATCATCGGATGCCTACCCGAGAGCCACGCGGACTTCCCGGTGATCAGCCACGCCTCCCCGATCCTGAAGCTTGCCTGCCTCGCCGTGGCGATGGCCGCGCTCGCCCCGGGAATATCGGGTTGCAGCCCGGGCCACGGCGCGGACGCGGTCGCCGCGGGAAGCACCGAAGCCGTGCGACCGCCCCCCACCCCGCAGGTCGAGCTGTCACCTGCGCAACTGGGGGCGATCAGAGTCGAGCCGGCAGGCAGCCGCCCCTTTGCAATCGAGAAGGAGGCGGTTGGCAGCATCAGCTTCGATGAGGACCTCGCTCTCGTTCAGGCGGAATCCACGCTGATCGCCGCAGCTGCAACCTTCGACCTCACGCGCAAGGAGCTCGCTCGTGTCCAGAGCCTCGGGGAGAACAACGGCATTGCCCCCAAGGAGCTCGAGCAGGCCGTCTCGGATTACCAGACGGCCGCAGCGGCACTCAAGGCAGCGCGCGATGCAGTCCGCGCTCTCGGCAGGACCGATGAGCAGATCGATCGCATGCAGGCGAGCGGTAAATTGACGCCGAGCCCGACCGGTCACCGCCCCGTTACCTGGGTTCTCGCCAGCCTCAACGAGAGCGACAGCCCTCTGGTGCGCGTCGGTCAGTCGGTGCACGTGAGGCCGCTCGCATTTCCCGAACGGGTTTTCCCCGGCCAGGTCGCCAAGGTCTACGCGACCGTCGATCCCAATACTCACCACGTTCCGATCCGCGCGCAGGTCAGGGACCCGCAGGGGTTGCTGCGACCCGGCATGCTGGCGAGCGTCACGATCCGCATCGGCACCCCGGCCGATTCCCTCGCCATTCCGACCAGCGCCGCGGTCCGCGAGGGCGACGGCACGATGACCGCGTGGGTCACGACCGATCGTCGGCGCTTCACGCCGAAACCCCTCGAGCTCGGTCTGCAGGCGGACGGCTACTACCAGGTGCTCGGCGGCCTCGAGAAAGGCGAGCTGGTAGTGACTGAGGGTGGCGTTTTCCTCAGCAATCTGCTCGAGGCTCCTCCGGCCGACTAGCCAGCCAGCCGCGATGCTCAAGTCACTGATCGCTTTCTGCCTGAGCCGTCGCGCCATCGTGGTGTTCGGTCTGCTGCTGTTCGCCGGCGCGGGGCTCATTGCCTTTCGGCAGCTCAACATCGAGGCCTATCCCAATCCAACACCCGTGATCCTCGAGATCACCGCCCAGGCACCGGGTCTCTCGGCCGAGGAGATGGAGCGCTACTACACGCGCCCCATGGAGATCGGCCTCTACACGACTCCGGGCATCGACGTCATCCGTTCGACGTCGTTCTATGGCCTGTCCTTCGTGCGCGTGGTATTCAAGTACGGCGTCGACTTTCACTTCGCCTACAGTCAGGCCGCGATCGCGCTCCAGCAGAACGTCAATCTGCCAGGCGGCATCACGCCCTCGATCCAGCAGAACAGCACCACCGGAGAGATCTACCGCTACGAGGTGGTGGGCCCGCCCCATTTCGGCCTGACCAACCTGCGTACCGTCAACGACTGGATCGTCACCCGGCGCCTGCTCGCCATCCCCGGCATCGTGCAGATCAATCCCTGGGGTGGCCCGACCAAGCAGTTCGACGTCGACGTCGATCCGCGCAAGCTCGAGGCCTACGGAGTCACGGTACCGCAGGTGCTGACCGCACTCGGCAATTCCAACCTCAACGTCGGTGGCCGCGAGATCCGCGTCGGTCAACAGTCGATCAACATTCGCGGTGTGGGGCTGATCGACGACGGCGGCAACGACGATCTGACTCAGGGCTACCGCGTCCGGGACATTGAGGACGTGGTGCTCGCCCAGCTCAACAGCGTCCCGGTGCTGGTGCGCGACGTCGCCACGGTGTCGGTCGGCGTGCGGCCGCGGCTCGGCATCTGGGGTCACGACGAGGAGGCCGACGGGGTGGCGGGTATCGTCGTCATGAGCCGCACCGAGCAGGCTCACGACATGCTGCCCAAGGTCGAGGCCGAGATCGCCCGCATGAATCGCGACGGCAGCCTGCCGCCCGGGGTCAGGATAGTCCCGTTCTACGACCGCGGCTCACTCATCAGCGTCACGACGCGCACCGTGTTGCACAACCTGCTGTTCGGTTGCCTGCTGGTCTTCCTCATCCAGTGGACGTTTCTCGGCGATCTGCGCAGTGCCGTCATCGTCGGCCTCAACATCCCCTTCGCGCTCTTCTTCGCGATCATCCTGCTGGTGCTGCAGGGAGAGAGCGCGAACCTGCTCTCGGTCGGAGCGGTCGATTTCGGCATCATCGTCGACTCGGCGGTGATCCTCGTCGAGAACGTGTTCCGCAACTTCCAGGCGCCGCCCGAGGAGCGGCGTGGCCTGCTCGAGGGGCTGCGCGACGGCCGCTGGGGTCCGGACCCGACCAGCGTCGCGCAGCGCCTCGCTCCCGCGCGCGGCTGGACCGAGCGGCTGCGGCTGATACTGGTGAGCGCGCTGCAGGTGGACCGGGCTGTATTGTTCGCGGCGCTGATCACGGTGGCGGCGTTCGTGCCGCTCTTTACGATGCAGGGCGTGGAGGGTGCGATCTTCGGGCCCATGGCGCGCACCTATGCCTACGCGCTCATGGGCGCACTGCTCGCGACTTTCACGGTGACGCCGGTGCTCGCCTCGCTGCTGTTGCCCGAGCAGCTGTCGGAAACCGAGACCCTGGTGGTGCGCGCCCTGCACCGCGTCTACAACCCGGTGCTGCGCTACGCCCTGGCACATCGGCGCACCGTGGTGGCCGCCGGACTTGGCTTTCTGGCGCTCACGGCGCTGCTCATTCCGCGGCTCGGCAGCGAGTTTCTTCCCGCCCTGGAAGAGGGCAATTTCTGGATTCGCGCCTCGATGCCGATGACGCTGTCGCTGGAGGACGGCGAGGCGGCCACGGCCAAGATGCGCGCGATCCTGCGCAGCTACCCGGAGGTCGTGACCGTGACCTCCCAGCACGGCAGGCCCGACGATGGAAGCGATGCGGCGCCGTTCTCGAACGTCGAGCTGTTCGCGGTGCTGAAGCCCCGCGAAGACTGGCCGCGAGGAGTGACCAAGGACAAGCTGACCGAGGAGATCAACGCCGACTTCGCGCGCCAGCTGCCCGGCGTCGTCTTCAATTTCTCGCAGTACATCCAGGACAACATTCAGGAGGGCATCTCCGGGGTCAAGGCGGGCAACTCGGTCAAGATCGTCGGCCCGAATCTCGCAACCCTGACCCGACTCGCGGAACAGGTCCGCGAGGAGATGAGCCACATCCGCGGCATCACCGACCTCGGCATCTTCCCGGTGCTGGGGCAGCCTAATCTCGACGTGACCGTCGATCGCGCCAAGGCGGCGCGCTACGGCGTCAACACCGGCGACGTCAACACGGTGATCCAGGCGGCCCTCGGCGGAGCGACCGCCACCAGCGTACTCGAGGACGACCGTCATTTTGACGTCGTGGTGCGCTACCCGGCGGGCCTGCGCGACAGCATCGCGAGCGTGCGGGCGCTGCGCGTTCCGGTGCAGTCGGGCAACGGCGGCAGTACCTACGTGCCGCTCAGCGAGCTGGCCGCGATCAGCCTCGACACCGGCGCCGCCTGGATCTACCACGAGAGCGTACAGCGCTTCATCCCGGTCAAGTTCAGCGTTCGCGGCCGCGACCTCGGCAGCACGGTGAGTGAGGCGCAGGAGCGCATCGCGCGCAACGTCAGGCTGCCGAGCGGCTACCGGCTCATCTGGGCGGGCGAGTTCGGTCAGCTGCAGGCGGCCAAGGAGCGCCTGGCGGTCATTGTGCCCGTCAGCCTGGTGCTGATTCTCGGGCTCCTGTACGCCCTCTTCAACTCGCTGCGCGAGTGCCTGCTGACGCTCGCGGGCATTCCGTTCGCCGTCGCCGGAGGCGTGCTGGCGCTCTACGTGGCGGGACTCGACTTCAGCATCGCCGCCGCCATCGGCTTCGTGTCGCTCTTCGGGGTGTCGGTCATGAACGGCATTCTCATCATGACTTACTACAACCAGGCGCTGCTCGGCGGCAGCACGCCGGCGGAGGCGATGTACCACGCGGCGGCAACCCGCATGCGTCCGCTCCTGATGACGAGTCTCTCCGCCTGCATCGGGCTCCTGCCGGCCGCCGTGTCGACCGGTATCGGCAGCGAGGTGCAGCGCCCGCTCGCGACCGTGGTCGTCGGCGGCATGCTGCTCGGGCCGATCATGCTGTTGCTGGTCGTACCCGGGTTCAAGCTGATGTTCCTCGGACGCGAGCAGCTCGCGCAGCTCCGGCACTCATGAGCGCGCACTCCACCAAGCGCTGGTTGCTCGCCGCGGCACTCGGGGCGATCGTCGGCGGCTGCGTCGTCGGTCCCGACTTCAAGCGCCCCCCGGCTCCCGCGGTCAGCGCCTATACCCCCGCGCCGGTCGCGGGCACTGCGGCGACGCCGAACGTGCCCGGAGGTGAGGCGCAGCGCCTCCTCGCCGGCGCTGACATTCCGGGCGACTGGTGGACACTGTTTCACTCGGCGGCGCTGAGCGCCCTGGTCGAGCAGGCACTCGCGAACAACAACGACCTCAAAGCGGCGCAGGCGGCACTCGGCGTCGCCCGCGAGAACGTCCTCGCCCAACGGGGCGCCTACTATCCGCAGGTCTCGGCCGGCCTCGCCGCCACGCGCGCCAAGACCTCGGCGCAGCTGTCCCCTACGCCGAGCTCGGGCGCCTTGTACTACAGCCTCTATACGCCCCAGGTCAGCGTGTCCTACGCGCCAGACGTGTTCGGGCTGAACCGGCGCACCGTCGAGATGCTGCAAGCGCAGCAACATCAGGCGGGTTTCGAGCTGGACGCCGCTCACATCACCTTGAGCGCCAATGTGGTCAGCGCGGCGATTCAGGAGGCCTCGCTGCGCGCGCAGCTGCAGGCCACGCGGGCGCTGATCGACATCAATTCACAGACACTCGAGGTGCTGCGCCAGCAGTTCGCGCACGGCTATGCGAGCCGGCTCGACGTCGCCGCCCAGGAGGCGCAACTCGCCCAGATCAGCGCCACGCTGCCGCCGTTGGCGAAGCAACTGGCGCAGCAACGCGACCTGCTCGCGGTACTGGCGGGCGCCTTTCCGAGCGAGGGGCCGAAGGACGAATTCGAGCTTGCGCAGCTGCAATTGCCGGCGGACCTGCCGCTCAGTCTCCCCTCGAAGCTCGTCGAGCAGCGCCCGGACGTGCGCCAGGCCGAGGAGAACCTGCACGCCGCGTGCGCCGCGATTGGCATCGCGGTGGCCAATCGGCTCCCGAACCTCACGCTGAGTGCTGACCTCGGCAGCTCCGCATTGAGCCTGAGTCAGCTCTTCTCCGGCAGCACCGGGTTCTGGGACGTGAGCGCCGCTGCGACGCAACCCATCTTCCAGGGCGGCGCGCTGCTGCACAAGGAGCGCGCGGCGCGCGCGGCCTACGAGCAGGCCGCGCAGAGCTACCGGAGCACGGTACTGACGGCGTTCCAGAACGTCGCCGATGCGCTCGCGGCGCTCACCCAGGACGCCGAGGCTCTGAAAGCCGCCTCGGCCGCCGAGCAATCCGCGGCCGTCACGCTCGAGCTCACCCGCAAGCAACAGCAAGGCGGCTACACAAATAACCTGGCGCTGCTCAGCGCCGAGCAGGCCTATCAGCAGTCGCTCCTCGCGCTCGTTCAGGCCCAGGCAAATCGCTACGCCGACACTGCAGCGCTCTTCCTCGCCCTCGGAGGTGGCTGGTGGAATCGTCCCGAACTGACCGCAGGCTAGCCGCCGCGGCCCGCCGTCTTGAAGACGAGTGAAAAACTCCCAGCGTTTGCCGGGACTGTGACTCTCGCGGCGCACAGTCCACGCGGCTAGGGTCGCGCCCGTAGTTATCCTCACATTGCGACCGAGGTGCACCCGCCTCGGTCTCTTTTTTTTCGGCTAGATGACGTTGCGACGTTGTGCCAGCAGCACCAGCTCGACGTCGCTAGTGATCGCAAGCTTCTGCTTGATGAGCGACTGATAGTTGGCGACTGTCTTGGTGCTGAGGCTCAAAAGCGACGCAATCGAGGCAATCGTCTGCCCGCGCGCAATCAGCCGGAACACCTCGAACTCACGCGTGCTGAGCGATGTCAACGGATCGCCCTCGCCACTTACCTTGAGGACCGCGAGAGCCTGGGCTATGTCCGGACTGAGCGCGATTCTGCCCGCCATCACGTCTGCAACCGCGGCGACCAGTACCTCAGGGGCGCTGCTCTTGGTGACATAGCCCCGGGCTCCGAGTTGTATCGCCCGCTCCGCGAGCAATGCATCCTCGTGCATGCTGAACACCAGGATTCTCGTAGCCGGTTGGCGGGCGGCCATCTTCCGCACCAACTCCATGCCACTCGCTCCCGGCAGGGACAGATCGAGAATCACGACCTCCGGCTGATGCTCGACGAACAGCGCATACGCCGTCTCGGAGTCCGTGGCCTCCGCAACGACCTGATAGTTGGTCTGCTGGCCAAGCAGTCGCCGGAAGCCTGCTCTGACGATGGCGTGATCATCAACCAGCAGGATGCGGGTCACGGCCTCGGGCATCTACAGACCCTCCTGCTTCCGGTCGCCCGACACGCGGACTTCGATCCGCGTACCCTGACCCGGTGCCGAGACTATGGAGCACGAGCCGCCCAAGGCCCGCGTGCGCTCGCGAATTCCGGTCAACCCCAAACCATGACCTGCAGCCGACTGGAGAAAGCCCGCACCGTCGTCCGCTACCGTGAGCCGGACGCTGCTGGCTGCCGAGCCGCTCGCCGGGTGGCCGGCCGCAGTCTGCACCTCGAGTCCGATTGATACATTCAGCGCGTTCGCGTGAACGGCGATGTTGGCGAGGGACTCCTGCACCACGCGGTATATCGTCACCCCCAACTCCTCATCCACAGCCGCCAGCTCGCCCTGCAGGTTCAATTCGCACCTGACCTGCGGACAGCGCTGTCTGAACGCTGCAACCTGTTCGCGCACCCCTCCTTCGAGCCCGAGTCCCTCCAGGTAGGCGGGTCGGATACGCCGCAGCATGCTTCGGACTCCGTGCTTGATCTGCGCGGCAGTCTGTACGATCGCCTCGGCACTCTCCTGCACCTCCTCGCCCCCGCGACTCTTGATGGTCACGGCGTCCGCGTGAATGGCGCTGATGCATTGGGCAATCTCGTCGTGCAGCTCGTGGGCGAGATGCCGTCGCTCCTTCTCCTGCGTATTGAGGATCTCGCGTGTCAGCCGCTGGTTCTCGCTCAGGCTGCGCTCGAGCGTCTCGGCCATGTGATTGAACCCGATCCCGACCCGCGTGAGCTCCGGCAGCTGGAAGCGCGGCAGGCGCACCGTCAGGTCCCACTCTCTTACTCTCTCCAGAGCCTCGAGAATCTGATCGATCGGCCGCAGTGCCCCGGACACGGACCACCACACGCAGGCATTGACGACCACGAAGAAACCGGCCAGCAACGCCAGCAGTCCGCGCGAGGTGCTCCACGTCTCCTCGATCTCGTAGGTCGGATCCGGTGCCATGACGAGATAGCCGACGGTAGCGCCGTTGAATGACACCAGGCGCGTATCAGTCGCCGCGGGCAGGGAAGTCAGGCGCACGAGCGAGGTAAACCAGCGCGGCGCGGTCGGTCGACGGTCGGCGCTGTCCTCATTGCTGTCAAGAAGCGCTCCACGGCTGTCGTAGAACCGGATTACGACGTGGCGTGTGGCGTGCAGCTCGCGCAGCTGGAACAGCGGCACTACGTAGCCGTGGGCAGCCCAGCGGTCCTTGAGCACGTCGAGCTGCGCGTCGAGGAAGTGGCCGGTCAGCGCAAGCGTTGAACGCACCTCGTCACGCACGTCGTCGCGCGCCTTGGAAATCACGTAGATGCCGTCCACGATCGTCAACATCACCAGCAGCGCCGTGATGATCAGACAGATCCGCAGCTTGAGCGTCATGTTGAGCCAGCGCCGGGATCCCACGCCCCGCCGGCTCGTGGCCGGCGACACGTGCTGCAATACGAGTTGCGCGTTCATGCTTCTCCCCTGGGCCGCCTGACCGCGAGCTGAGAGTTCGCCGCCAGGCATTCTCCACCAGGCCCTCCGCGATCGGGCGGGAATGCGTCCCGCTCGCGCCCGGGAGATTTTCCCGACCACGGTTCAGCGTGTGAGCTTCTCCCGCATCCCTCGGGAGAGCCACTCTTTCGTTTCCAGGCCAGTTCACTAGCTTGCACGGCTGAGCCTCATCCGCAACGCCAGCAAGCCATCGTGCGTCGAGAGACAGTGAGGTTGGTGGAAGGAGTGACGTGCGCGGTGTGCGTCGGCGTCGCGTTACTGATCTGCGTCCGGCTGGCGGGTAGAAACGGCACCGGCGCACCACCGTCCTTCGAGAGCTCGTCATGGCGCTGGATCGGCGCGCGACCAGGTCTGAACATCTATTACGCGGCGCGGTCGTCCGCGGACAACGGCTCGGTCTCTGTGTGGGTCGACCGCCGGTTCTTCGGCAGCCAGGCGAGCGTCAACAAGGATCTCGTTGAGGTCTGGGAAGTCGACTGTGCCAGGCAGCGCGTCCGCCCTGCGGTTGCCTCCGAGCCGTCCTGGGGCTCCTCGCGAGCCGTCGCGCCCGCCGGGCGACTGCTGCAGTGGGTCTGCGCGGATATCGATCGCCGCGCCTCACGGTAGAGATCAGAGCAATCTCAGGCTCTAGTTGATCAGACGAACCAGCGCCTTGCCGGGTCGCGATTGCAGCTCGGCAGCACTCAGCGTGCCGTCGTGATCGGCGTCGGCTTGCTTGAAGAGCTTCTCCACCAGCGCGAGGTACTCGTCTTTTGAGAGCGTACCGTCGTGATCCGTGTCCGCCGCCTTGAACGCCTTCGGTCCGAGGACTCCCTTGACCTCGCTCGCCTCGAGCGTCGAGTCCCCATCCTTGTTCAGCCGGTCGAAATGAGCCGCGGCCGCTGCCTTTACTTCGTTCAGATCGAGAGTCTTGTCGTTGTCGGAATCGTATTTCGAAACCACGTCGGTCGCGGAAGGTGGATCGGCGAGCGTCAGCTGCGGCAGACCTTCGGCCGCCAGCCCAGACAGAATTCCGACAATCACGGGGGGTAATCGGGCGGACATGATGGCTCCATGGAATGGTAGAGCTTCTGAGTATCAGCGCAATTCCGGCCGACGCCAACCCCCCATCCTGGTCTAACGCTTCGGCTCCCAAAGCTCGACCTTGTTGCCTTCGGGATCGAGAATCCACGCGAAGCGGCCGTTCTCGTCGCCGTCCTCGCGCTTGAGGATTGCCACGCCTTTTGCGTTGAGACGCGCGAGCAACGCGTCCATGTCGTCGACCGCGTAGTTGATCATGAAGGCGCTGCTCGAGGGCGCGAAGTAGCTGGTCGAGGCAGGGAATGCATTCCAGACCACTGCCGGCGGGTGTTTGGGCGCGTCGTACTTCAGCATCGCTCCACCCCAGGGCTCCATCGGCAGCCCCAGCACGTCGCGATACCACGCCGCAAGTGCCTTCGGATCCTTCGCCTTGAAGAAGATGCCGCCTACACCGGTGACACGCCCCGCGAGCTCGTCGGACATGGCTGCCTCCGAACTGGCGATCGCGAGAAATCCCAGCGACAACACCAGGATCGACCTGATCGCCATGGTTGTGCTCCTTGCGACATGGGTCGCTCGCACCGACGCCCGCAACGGGCTCGTGGCCACGAGCACACTACACGAGCGACTCGCGGCGGTGAAGCCTCCGTGCTGCAACGGGCCGCGCTCGGCCCGCAGGGCGGCTTTACTTTTGCGCCGCGTCCGCGGCGGACGGATAACCAGGCCCCCCGAAATAACACTCAATGGCCAGGATGCGCCGCTCCTTCAGCTGATGATATTCGACGTTGCGGAACGATTTGCCGCTCCTCGTGTGACAAACGTAGCGCACCAACGCCTGGTCCCCTTTCACGAACACCTGCTCGAGGTCGAATCCTTCGATCAGGGCGCTCTGGGTGTCCCAGCACTGCTTCTTGAACGCGGCCTTACTGATGTGATCATCGGGTGCGGCGCTCGAGAACGTGAAGTCGTCGGCCAGCAGGCCGTCGAGTACACCCCAATCCCGCCTGGTCCATCCCCCGTAGTACCTTCGAATGATTGCTTCGGTTGTCCCGCCCGGCCCTGCCGCCGCGGCTGCAACGCCCGGCGCCGGCAACAGCGTCGTCCCTCCCGCGAGCGTGCAGATTCCCGTTCCGAGCAGCGTGCGGCGCGACACTGAGAACCCTCTCATGGCCCTCCTCCTGGTCGTTGTTCGCATCAGGCGTAACAGTTTCCCATGTGGCGAAGTATAGACGGCGCGGCACCCGCTTGCTACCCGCTGCGCGTCGCAGCGCGACCTTGACATGGCGATCACAGTGCATGAAACTCTTCACCAGGTGGTGAAGTCTAAGCAGACACGTCTCGATCGCACCTTCGGGGCTCTGGTCGATCAGACCCGGCGGGCGATCCTCGCGCGGCTCGAGCGCGAGGATGAGGCGTCCGTAAGCGAGCTCGCCCGCCCGTTCGCCATCAAGCTGCCGGCGGTGATGAAGCACCTCGACGTTCTCGAGGATGCCGGCCTCATCACCCGCTCCAAGGAGGGGCGCACTGTTACGGTGCGGCTGCGGCCCGATCCCATCAAGGAAGCACTCGGGTGGCTCCACCGTTATGAGCGGTTCTGGTCGACGCGACTCGATCGCCTGAGTGCCTACGCCGAGCAGCAGGAGGCCAGGACGCGACGGAGAGCCCGATGACGAGCATCAGCTTCGTGCGCCGGATCAAGGCGCGTCCGTCGGTCGTGTACGCGGCCCTGATCAGCCCTGAGGGCATCGCCCACTGGTGGGGACCTGATGAGGGTCCGGTTCTCGTCGCCGAGAGTGACGCACGCGTCGGCGGTCGCTTTCGCGTGCGCTTCCGCAAACTGGACGGAACCGAGCATGAGAGCAGCGGTGAATTCCTCGAGCTCATCGATTCGAGGCGCGTGGTCCTCAGCTGGGAATGGGCGTACGGCGGCGAGCCGGATGAGCGTGGCCAGGTATCGCGCGTCGTGTTTGAGCTGCGCCCGATCGACGTCGGGACGGAGCTCACCTTCACGCACGCCAGGCTCGCGACACCGCAGTCCGGCGAAAGTCACCGCTGGGGCTGGGGCGGCGCGTTTGACAAGCTCGACGCCTATTTGTCCGGCGAGGTACAGACGCCGAGCGCCGCTTAGCCCAGATCACGGCGCAGCTCTCGCCCCTCGTGGGGCTGCGCCTGATACGGCGGGCTGTGCGGCCCGCCGTTTTTTCGTCCCGCAGCGCTTGGCGCGTTCCGCCGACAGCCGGCGCGTTGCCCCGCCGACCGCTGATCCAGTAGTATCGATAGCGCTGAAGGTGCCCGCCTCACGGCGGGAGAATTGGGAAGCCGGTACAGTCCGGCGCTGCCCCCGCAACGGTAGTGGAGTGTTGAGCTCGGCATCGGCCACCGAACCCCGGCTTTGAGGGGATTCGGGAAGGCGCCGAGCCGGTCGCAGGATGAGAATCCGCGGCCGCTCCAGAGCCCGGAAACCAGCCTTGCAGCGTACAGCCGTCGGGTCGCGGTGGGCGATGCTCGGGCATGACGGGTCGGCGTGCGCAATCGCGCACACCTCTTCCCGGATGCTCCTCCCCCGCTCCTTGACGGCGCCTTTGGCCGCATCACGGGGAGTGAGCATGACCACGACCAGCAGCACGCTGCTTCGC
>JASHVF010000161.1 GCA_030039615.1 Gammaproteobacteria bacterium
CGTTGATCGGCCCCACCTGGTCGGGGTGAATGGCGAGCTTGCCCGAGAAGCCGTCGCGGCGCGCCTCTTCGAGCTCGCGCGCGAGCGCCGCCGCATCGCGGAAATCGACCTGCACCCCGTCGATCGCCTGCACGCCGAGCGCCGCCGCGGTGAGCAGGCAGGTGGTGCGCGCCAGCGCAAAGGTGCAGGTCAGCGCCCCGCTGGCATCGCGCTTGGAAGTGGCGCCGAGCGCCGCGCCGAGGTCCTCGCCCCCCCAGGTGAGCCCGGCAAGCCGCACCGCCGCGGCGGCGGCGGCGTCGAGCACCGCCGGATATTGCGGCAGCGCCAGCAGTCCCCGCGGCGTCTCCGTGGCGATGACCAGGAGTCCGGTGGCACCGCGGCTCAAGCCCCGCTCGGTCTCGAGCGCCGTCAGCTGGTCGGCCACCTGTACGATCTCGCCGGCGGAGGAGATCTTGGGCAGCACCACGCCATCCGGCGCGCGCTCGCCGAACACTGCCTCGAGGTCCTCGCGCCACGCCCGCCCCTGCGGCGGGTTGATTCGCACCCACAGCTGCGGTCCGGAGCTCGAGTGGCTGCGCACAAGCTCGCGCGTGCGGGCGCGCGCCGCCGGCAGCTCCCGCGGGTCGACCGAGTCCTCGAGATCGAGGATGAGCGCATCCGCTTCCGTGGCGAGCGCCTTTGCCTGCTTGCGCTCGCTGTCGCCCGGCACGAACAGCCACGAGCGCAGCGCCCGAGTGCCCTCAGCGCTCATGCGGCGGGCTTCTTCAGCATCAGTGCGGCGCGCCGGCACACGGCGACCTCTTCGTTGCGCTGGTTGAAGCAGCGGTGCTCGAGCACCACGATGCCGGAGTCGGGGCGCGACTGACTCTCGCGCCGGGAGATCACCGTGGTGGCGGCGCGCAGCGTGTCGCCGATCAGCACCGGCTTCGGGAAGCGCACCTCCTCGAAACCGAGGTTGCCGATGGTGGTGCCGAAGGTCGTGTCGTAGACCGAGAGCCCGACCAGCAGGCCGAGCGTGAACAGACTATTGACGATGCGCTCGCCGAAGGGCGTGGTGCGCGAGTATTCCGCATCCAGGTGGATCGGGGCCGGGTTCATGGTGAGGGCGCTGAACAGCAGGTTGTCGGTCTCCGTCACGGTGCGCCGCACCGCATGCTCGAAGCGCTGTCCCGGCTCGAACTGCTCGAAATAGAGTCCCGCCACGGCCGCCCTCCGAAGCCTCGCGGCATCCCGCCGCCCGCGCTCTAGTGTTGCACACCGCTCATAACCCCAGAAAGGGGCGCACCTAACCAAACGGTATTTGGGGTGCCGCCGGCGGCCCGCTTAGATTCGGCCGGATATGTACCGCTACGATGAGCTCGACCAGGCGTTCGTCGAGGAGCGCGTCGCGGAATTCCGTGACCAGACGCGCCGTTACCTCGCGGGCGAGCTCTCCGAGGACGACTTCAGGCCGCTGCGGCTGCGCAACGGTCTCTACATCCAGCGCCACGCGCCGATGCTGCGCATCGCGATCCCCTACGGCCTGCTGCGCTCGGTGCAGCTGCGCAAGCTCGCCGACATCGCGCGCCGTTACGACCGCGGCTACGGCCACTTCACCACGCGGCAGAACCTGCAGCTCAACTGGCCGGAGCTCGCGGCGGTGCCCGACATCCTCGCCGAGCTCGCCAGCGTGCAGATGCACGCCATCCAGACGAGCGGCAACTGCGTGCGCAACGTCACCGCGGATCACCTCGCCGGTATCGCGCCCGACGAAGTCGACGACCCGCGACCCTACTGCGAGATCGTGCGCCAGTGGGCGACGCTGCATCCGGAGTTCACCTACCTGCCGCGCAAGTTCAAGATCGCGATCACCGGCTCGCCGGAGGACCGCGCCGCTTCCGAGGTGCACGACATCGGGCTGCACATGCGGCGCGACGCCGCAGGCGGCATCGGCTTCGCGGTGCTGGTGGGCGGCGGGCTCGGGCGCGCGCCGGTGATCGGCGCGCTGATCCGCGAGTTTCTGCCGCTCGCGGACCTGCTCGGCTATCTCGAGGCGATCCTGCGCGTCTACAACCGCTACGGCCGCCGCGACAACCTCAATAAGGCACGCATCAAGGTGCTGGTGAAGTCACTGGGCACGGCGCGCTTCCGCGAGGAGGTCGAGACCGAATGGCTCGCCGGCCGCGGCAGCGCGCCGCTTTTGAGCGCGGCGGAGGTCGAGCGCGTGCGCGGCTACTTCCGGCCGCAGCCCTACGCGACGCTCTCCGACCAGGAGCTGAGCGAGAGCCGTGAGCCGCGCTTTGCCGCCTGGCTGCGCTACAACACCCGCGCGCACCGCGTGCCGGGCTACCGCGCGGTGTTCGTCTCGCTCAAGGCGCACGGCGCAGCTCCCGGAGATGCGACCGCGGCGCAGATGGAGGCGCTCGCCGAGCTCGCCGAGCGCTTCAGCTTCGGCGAGATCCGCGTGACCCACAGCCAGAACCTGTTGCTCGCCGACGTGCGCCAGGACCGGCTCCATGAGCTGTGGGCGGCGCTCGGGCAACACGCCCTCGCCACCCCCAACATCGGCACGCTCACCGACCTCATCGCCTGCCCGGGGCTCGATTTCTGCTCGCTCGCGAACGCCGGAACGCTCTCCGTGGCGCGCGACATCCAGCAGCGCTTCGACGACCTCGACTACCTCTACGATCTCGGCAACATCGAGATCAAGATGTCGGGCTGCATGAACGCCTGCGG
>JASHVF010000162.1 GCA_030039615.1 Gammaproteobacteria bacterium
GCGGCCTAGCATCGCTACCGTGGTTAGAGGGTATAAAAGGAGAGAGTCATGAGCATCATTCGTTGGGAACCCTTCAGTGGGATGGATGACATGCTCAGTCGTTTCCCTGCCTGGTTCGGCGCCTGGCCGCGCCTGCCCGGAGCGACCGAGAATGGCAGCGATTGGGCTCCGTCGGTCGACATCAGCGAGACCGAAGGCGAGTATCTGATCCGCGCTTCGCTTCCCGGCGTCAGCAAAGAGGATGCAAAGGTAACGGTAGCCGATGGGATGTTGACGCTCAGTGGCGAGCGGACGCAGCAGCAGGAGGAAAAGGACGAGAAGTTCTACAAGGTCGAGAGTTTCTACGGCAGCTTCTCCCGCAGCTTTGCGCTCCCGGACGCTGTCGATGAGAACGCGATCTGCGCGGACTCGAAGGACGGTGTGCTGACCGTTCACGTTCCGAAGATCAAGGTCGAAGCGAAGAAACCGACCACGATCAAGGTCCAGTAGAGAGTCTGCCAGTGCGCCGCGGGCGACGTGAGGGTTGCCCGCGGTATTTTTTGAGGGCACCACCATGAACCCGGTCATCAGCTTCGACGCGGCCTTGTTGCGTCGTCACGATCGGCCTTGCCCGCGTTATACCTCGTATCCCACCGCGCCGCAGTTCAACGCGGAATTCGGCGCATGCGAGCTGCGCGCCTATGCCGCGCGCAGCAATGCCCTGCCGGGAATGCGCCCGCTGTCGCTCTACGTGCACGTGCCGTTCTGCGCCAGTCCCTGCTTCTACTGCGGCTGCAACCGGGTGATCACGCGTGACCGCTCGCGCGGCGAGCGCTACACGGACGATCTGCTCGCCGAGGTCGCACTGCTGGCGCCGCTGTTCGATCCGGGTCGCGAGGTCGTGCAGCTGCACCTTGGAGGCGGGACGCCGAACTTCCTCGGCCGGGAGGCTCTCGAGCGGCTGATCGGCGGGCTCGGCCGGGCCTTTCGCCTGAGCGATGCGGCGCACCGCGATTTCTCCATCGAACTCGATCCGCGCTCGCTGCCGGAAGCACCCGCGCCATACGCGGCGGCCCTGGCGCGCCTCGGCTTCAATCGCGCCAGCCTCGGCGTCCAGGACTTCGACCCGCAGGTGCAGCGCGCCGTCAACCGCATTCAGAGCGTCGAGGAGACGCTCGGTCTGATCGACGCCTGCCGCGATCAGGGCTTCCGCTCGATCAACATCGATCTGATCTACGGCCTGCCCGGCCAGACACCCGGTCGCTTCCAGCAGACGCTGCGCACCGTGATGGCGGCGCGCCCCGACCGGATCGCGGTCTACGGCTACGCGCATCTGCCGACGCTCTTCAAGGCACAGCGCCGCATCGACCCGGGCGCGCTGCCCGATGCGGCAGCCAAACTGGATCTGCTGCGGCTTGCGATCGAGGAGCTGTCCGCGGACGGCTACCGCTACATCGGCATGGATCACTTCGCGTTGCCTGACGACGAGCTGGTGCGCGCTCAGGAACAGGGTGGACTGCAGCGCAACTTCATGGGCTACACGACCCACGCCGACTGCGACCTCATCGGCTTCGGTGCGAGCGCCATCAGCCACATCGCCGACAGCTACAGCCAGAATCATCGTGAGCTGCGGGCCTGGAAGGCAGCCGTGGACGAGGGCCGCCTGCCGCTATGGCGCGGCCTGGCGCTCAATTTCGACGATCGGCTCCGCGCCGCCGTCATCGGGCAGCTCATGTGCCGCGGCGCGGTCGACGTCGCCTCGATCCAGCAGCAGCATGGCATCGACTTCGGCGCCTACTTCGGCGCCGAGCTCGCGCAGCTGCAGACGCTCGCGGATGAGGGCCTGGTGCGCCTCACGCATGGGGAGATCGTGGCGACGCCTGCAGGACGCCTTCTGCTGCGCAATATCGCCATGTGCTTCGATCGTTACCTGGCTGCGCGGCCGGCGGCGACTGCCGTGCCGCATTCGCGCGCGGTGTAGCGCAGCGCGCCCGTGCGCCGCGCCTCAGGCGGCCGCAGGGTCCGTGCGCAGCTCGAGCGCGATCTCCCCGACGTTCAGCTCGATGGTGCGCATGCGGAAGCCGAGCGAGTGCGCCAGCGCCAGCATGGCGGCATTCTCCATGAGCACGTTGCCGCGCAGCTCGGCGATGCCCCGCGCGCGGCAGTAGCGGATCAGCTTGCGCATCAGCAGCGCGCCAAGACCCTGTCGCTTGAGATCGGAGCGCACCAGCACCGCAAATTCGGCCGCGCGCTCCCCGGGAAGCATGCAGGCGCGCGCCACCCCGAGGATCTCGCCCTGCTCTGCGCCGTCGGCCGCCACCGCGACGAAGGCCATCTCGCGATCGTAATCGATGTGCGTGAAGTGCTCGACCTCGGGCTCGGGCACTTCGTGCACGCCGGCAAAGAACCGCGTGTACAGATCGCGCGGACTCACGCGCGCGAGAAACAGCCGGTGCCGCTCCGTGTCCTGTGCACGGATGGGGCGCAGCAGCAGCTGCCGCCCGCGATGCTCGATCTGCTCCTCGAGCTCCTCGGGGTACGCCCGGGGGTTGTTGAGATCATCGCCGCTCATATGACTGACATCGGCATCCTAACCGTACCAGCGTAGGGATTCATACGAACGCCATAGGTACAAGCCTGACTACCGGCTGCAGCCGGCGCCAAATAGCCTCGCGGCAGCCAATGCGGATAGACCGCAACCGTGAGGGAGTCGCGCATGTCAGCCGCCAAGATCCGTCTCCTGGGCAAGCTCACCGCCGCGGCCACCTGCGCGGCGGCCTGGCTGGCAATCTCGCCGGCGGCGCTCGCGGTGCCAAGCTTCGCGCGCCAGACCGGCATGGCATGTGAAGCCTGCCATACGGTTTTCCCCGAGCTCACGCACTTCGGGCGGGTCTTCAAGGCCAACGGCTATACGCTCACCAACGTCAAGCAGGTCCGCGACGTCACCGGCAAGAAGGAGGAACTGCTCGGGATCTCGCAGTTCCCGCCACTGTCGATCATGGCGCAGATCTCCTACACGGAGATGAAGACTCCGGTGCCGGACCTCGCCGCCGTCGGCGCTCCGGGCGTGGCACAGAACGGCACGGCGGGCTTCCCGCAGCAGTTCAGCTTCTTCTACGCGGGTAAGATCGCGCCGAATCTCGGCGCCATGTTCCAGCTCACCTACGCGAACGACTCCGGCACGATCGGCATCGACAACAGCGACATCCGCTTCGCGGACGAGCTCACGCTGCCCGACCGCGGCACCTTCACCTACGGGCTGTCGCTCAACAACAACCCGACCGTTCAGGACCTGTGGAATTCGACGCCCGCGTGGGGCTTCCCTTATGCGCTGAGCAACGCCAACGTCACGCCGCTCGCCGCCACTGCGATCAGCGGCCCGTATGCACAGGATGTCGCCGGACTCACGGCCTATGTGTACTGGAACGAGTCGCTGTACGTCGAGGCCGGCGGTTACCGCTCCGCCAAGCAGGGAGTCACCAATGAGCTCACCGGCGCCGCCGGACCCCTCGATGGCACCGCCTCGAACGTGCTGCAGGGCCTCGCGCCCTACTGGCGCATCGCCTACGAGTACAACTGGGACCGGCACTCGCTCGAGGTAGGGGCTTACGGACTCGACCTCAAGGTCCTGCCCGGAGGCAGCCCGAGCGCGCCCTCGCCGCTCATCGGCCCTTACAACGAATTCGACGACGTAGCGGAGGACCTGCAGTACCAGTTCGTCGGTGACCAGCACCTGCTGAGCGTCCTGGCGACGCATATTCACGAGGCCCAGACCCTGAACGCGGCCTTTGCGAGCGGCGCCGCCGCGAACCCGCGCGACACGCTGACGACCGACGAGGTGGCGCTCACCTACTACTATCGCCGCAAGATTGGCGGCACGGTGCAGTATTTCTCGACCACCGGCACCACCGACGCAGGGCTCTATCCCACCACCCCCGCCGGCGCGCCCGGGGTGATCACCAGCGCCAATGGCTCGCCCGATACGCGTGGCTGGGTCGCCGAGCTCAACTACCTGCCGTGGCTCAACGTCAAGGTATCGGCGCAGTACACCTGGTACAGCAAGTTCAACGGCGGTGGCACCGACTACGACGGCGTCGGACGCAACGCTTCCGGCAACAACACCCTGTACCTGCTGCTCTGGTTTGCATACTGAGGTGACCATCATGGCCAGACTTACGATGTGGCTGGGAGGTGCGGCGGTTCTCATTGCCTGCGGATCCGCGGCATGGGCAGATGAGCCGGACGCGACCACCCGGCTCTACGCGGAGCACCTCGCGCTCACGGTCTGCGGCATCTGTCATGGAACCGCCGGCAACAGCGTGCAGCCGAAATTTCCGCGGCTCGCGGGTCAGAACGCCAATTACCTGGCCGCGCAGCTGAAAGCCTTCCGCGCGCAGAGCCGCGGCGATCCGGATGCGATCGCCTACATGTGGGGCATGGCGAGCCAGCTCGACGATGCAACCATCGACGCGCTCGCGTCCTATTACGCCGCACAGCGGGCCGAGCCAAGCGCGACGGGAACCTCGGCGCAGGCGAGCCGGGGACGCGAGATCTATCTGCACGGCGTCGCTCCCCAGGGCGTCCCGGCTTGCAGCAGCTGCCACGGGCCGGACGCACACGGGCTCGCCGAGTTTCCACGACTCGCCGGTCAACACGCGCAGTACGTGCTCAAGCAGCTCGCCTCCTTCCAGAGCAACATGCGCAACGTCGCCATCATGCATGGCGTGGCGCAGAACCTGAACCTCGCCGACATGGACGCGGTGGCGGCGTTCCTCGAGACCCAGCCCTGAAAGAGGCAGCATGCGACCATGACCGCGATTCGCCGCATTCTGGCTGCCGTCAAGGACCCCGGCGCCCGCCGTCAGCCGGGGGTGCGCAAAGCTGCGCGCCTGGCGGCGGCGACCGGCGCCGAGCTCGTGCTGTTCCACGCGGTCACCGAGCCCCTCTACGTGAGCAGCATCGACGCCGACCTCGCTGAGGATCTGCCCCCTGTCGAGGAGCGTACACGCGAGCTACTGTGCGAGCGCCTCGAGCATATCGCGCGGCGGCTGCGCGGTTCCCGACTGCGGGTCTCGGTGAGCGTCGCGTGGGACTACCCGGCCTATGAGGCGGTCGTGCGCGAGGCGTGTCGCATCGGCGCGGGCCTCATCGTCGCCGACCAGCATCCCGGGCGCCACCTCGCGGCGGGCTTGCTGCACCTCAACGACTGGGAGCTTCTGCGGCGCGCCCCGATGCCCGTGCTGCTCGTCAGGCAGCCGCGCCCCTACCGCCGCCCGGTCGTTCTCGCCGCGGTGGATCCGGACAACACCTATGGCAAGCCGGAGCGGCTCAATCAGCAGATCCTGCGGCTCGGCGCTGCACTGGCCGGCGCGTTGCACGGTAGTCTGCATGCCGGCTACGCCTATTCGCCCCTGCCGGTCACGGCGTTCTCCGCCGGCGCCCTCTCAGATGAGGAGGTGCATGGGCTCACGACGCGCACCGCGCGCGTCGCACGCGCTGCCCTGCAGCGCACCGTGCGGGGCGTCGGCATCGCGCCCGCCCGTCAGCACGCCCTCGACCGCCATCCCATCGATGCGATCGTAGAGCTCGCAACGCAGCTTGGCAGCTCGATCGTGGTGATGGGGGCCATCTCGCGCTCCGGGTTCAGGCGGCTGCTGATCGGTAACACCGCGGAGCGGGTGCTGGACCGCCTGAGCTGCGACGTTCTCATCGTCAAGCCGCCCGGGCTCATCAAGCCGCCCCCACGGGCACGACGCGGCGCGCGCTATGCGCGCATCCAGCCGAGACTCTACTGAAGCTCTTTCCCGGCGAGCCGGGGGGCGGGTGCGCCTGGCGCGCCTGCGCCGCCGTCAGGGCCGGCGGGCCCGGGACCTGCGTGATACCGTGCCGCCAGAGCGCGACAGCCGGTCCGAGTCTCCGAGATAGTGAAACCACTCGACGCAGCCATATCCCGATTCCGCCTGCGGCTTGGGTTGCGCGGATTCTGCGGCCGGCCGCGGCTCGACGAAAGGATTGAGCTGCGTGAGACGACTCGCGCGCTGGTAGGTATCTGTCAGCATGGCTCCCTCCTCGCAATGGGCCAAGTGTCCGTTGGCCAGGCCGCGCCTGCCATACGGGCAAGCGCGTACACGATGCGCAAGCGCTTATGCACTTTCCACGATGCGTACGCCGGCGGTCGCCGGTTACCATCGAGTACAGTGCACTGATGCGGGGCTCATCATGACCAGGTCCATCCGCCGCATTCTGGTTGCGATTCGCGACCTGCGGCTCGCTCCCAGAAGCGAGCTTCATAAGGCGAGCGCGCTCGCACAGGCGGCGGGAGCCAGCCTCGAGCTGTTCCACGCCATCGATGTGCCGGATCCCGGTGCGGGCTGGCCGGAGAGCAGGACCGCCGCAGCGGTCGACAAGCAGCGCGCGTCGATCGCTGCGCACGCGCGTCGACGGCTCGAGCAGTTCGCGCGCGATGAGTCCTTCCGCGGGCTCAAAGTGAGCTGCACCGCGAGCTGGGACTACCCGGCGCACGAGGCCATCGTACGGCGCGCGCTCGAGACGCGCGCGGACCTCGTAGTTGGCCTGGTACGCCATCACCTGCCCGGCGCGCGGCTGCTGCTCAGGAACACGGACTGGGAGCTGATCCGTCAGTGTCCGGTACCGCTGCTGCTCGTCAAGACCGGTCGCCCCTACAGGAATCCCGCGATCGTCGCGGCGGTCGATCCCTTCCATGCCCGCCCGGGCCGGCTTGACCGGGGGCTGCTCAAAGCGGCGGGCGGCTTCGCTCGGCTGCTGCGCGGAGAGGTATACGCTTTTCACGCCTATATGCCGCTCGTCGACGTCGCGACGATGTCATTCGGAGCCGCGCCGCTCGTCACGCTGCCGCCGGAGCTCGAGGAGGCCCACGCACGGCAGATCGCACGCGCGATCGACAAGCTCGCCGATGCTGCGGCCATTCCCCGCAGCCGGCGCCTGATTCACATGGGCGACGTCGCAGGAGAGCTGCGCGCGGTGGTGCGCGATACGCGCGCCGGACTCGTGGTGATGGGCGCGGTCTCGCGCTCGGGCCTGGCACGGTTGTTCGTCGGCAATACGGCCGAGCGGGTGCTCGACAAGCTCGACTGCGACGTGCTGGTGATCAAGCCGGCGGGCTTCAAATCGAAGGTGGAACGGCGCG
>JASHVF010000163.1 GCA_030039615.1 Gammaproteobacteria bacterium
CTCGGCCGGCTCACGCTGATCGCGAACGACAGCTGCGTGACGCTTGGCCGGCACAGCGGCCTCAAGCGCTGGCGGCGTGCCCGCGAAGGCCTGGCGGCGTTCGCGTGAAGGGGTGCCGGGCATGCGGCTGACGGTCGTGCGGCGCAGCTGCCGGGCCGACGTCGAGCTCGGCGCGGGCCTGCACCCGGTGCTGGCGCGGGCCTACGCGGCGCGCGGCGTGCGCTCGGCCGCCGACCTCGATCTCTCGCTCGCGCGACTCCTGCCGGTCGGCACGCTCGAGGGGATTCCCGCGGCCGTCGAGTTGCTGCGCGCGCACCGCACCGGCGGTCGCGTGCTGATCGTCGGCGACTTCGACGCCGACGGCGCCACCAGCAGCGCGCTCATGGTGCGCGCGCTGCGCGCCCTCGGGTTCTCGAGCGTCGACTTCCTGGTACCCAACCGCTTCAGGTTTGGCTACGGGCTGACACCCGAGATCGTGGCGCTGGCGCTCGAGCGCTCCCCGACCCTGATCGTGACGGTCGACAACGGCGTGTCGAGCCATGCCGGCGTGGCCGCAGCCCGCGCCCGCGGCATCGACGTGCTGGTGACCGACCATCACCTGCCGGGCGCCGACCTTCCCGACGCCAACGTGATCGTCAATCCCAACCTCGCCGGCAGCCGCTTCGGCAGCCGGGCGCTCGCCGGCGTCGGCGTCGCCTTCTACGTCATGGCGGCGCTCGAGCGCCGCCTCGCGGCCGAGGCTGACGCCGGTGCGCAGCCGCCGCGCGTCGCGCCGTTGCTCGACCTCGTGGCGCTCGGCACGGTGGCCGACGTCGTGCCGCTCGATGCCAACAACCGCGTGCTGATCGCGCAGGGCCTGAAGCGCATCCGTGCGCGGCGCTGCATCGCCGGCATCCAGGCACTGCTCACGATCGCCGGGCGCTCGAGCGCCGACCTTACCGCGGCCGACCTCGCCTTCGGGGTGGCGCCGCGCCTCAACGCCGCCGGGCGCATCGACGACATGGGCGTAGGCATCGAGTGCCTGCTGGCGGACGATCCGGCCGAGGCGCAGCGCCTCGCCGTGCGGCTCGATGAGCTCAACGAGGAGCGCCGCAGCATCGAGGCGCGCATGCAGGAGGAGGCGCTTGCCGCGGTGCGGCGCCTCCCCGACCCCGAGCCCGGCGCGGTCGACCATAGCGGCGTCTGCCTGTTCGATGAGGACTGGCACCAGGGAGTCGTGGGGCTGGTCGCGAGCCGCGTCAAGGAGCGCGTGCGCCGCCCCGTGATCGCCTTCGCCGGCGCGGATGCCGCCACGCTGCGCGGCTCCGCCCGCTCGATCGCCGGCGTGCACATCCGCGACGTGCTCGATGCGATCGCCGCGCGCCATCCCGGACTCATCAGCCGCTTCGGCGGACACGCCATGGCCGCGGGGCTCACGCTCGAGCGGGCACGACTGGACGAGTTCGCGCGCGCCTTCGACGCCGAGGTGGCGCGCTGCAGCGGCGGGCGCGCGCTCGCGGACGCGGTCGAGACCGACGGCGAGCTCAACCCCGCCGAGATCGCGCTCGAGACGGCCGAGGCGCTGCGCGCCGGCGGGCCGTGGGGCCAGGCATTTCCCGAGCCCTCGTTTGACGGCCTCTTCACCGTGAGGAGCGCGCGCGTCATCGGCGAGCGGCACGTCAAGATGTGGGTCGAGCCGGGCGACAGCGGCCGCTCCTTCGATGCGGTCGCGTTCAATCACCTGGCCGCGGATGCCGCCGGCGAGCTGCCGGCGGGGCTCGTGCGGCTGGTCTACCGGCTGGACGTCAACGAGTACCAGGGCGAGCGGCGGCTGCAGCTGCTCGTCGATCACCTGCTGCCGGCGGCTCGCTGAGGCGGCTGCCCGGGTGTTAGCATCTGAAGCCTCAAGCGCCGCGGAACCACCATGGAAGTCAATCAGCTCAAACGCCAGCTCAAGGATCTCGGCGAGCGCATCGGCTCGTTACGGGGGTTTCTTTGAGTACGACCGCAAGCTCGAGCGCCTCGAGGAGGTGGCACGTGAGCTGGAGGATCCGGCGGTGTGGTCCGACCCGGCGCGCGCCCAGGAGCTCGGGCGCGAGCGCGCCCGGCTGAGCGCCGACGTCGGCGAGCTGGATCGCACTACCCGCGGCGTTGCCGAGGCGGCCGAGCTGCTCGAGCTCGCCGAGGCCGAGGGCGACGAGGGCGCCGCGCGCGATATCGAGCGCGACGCGCAGCGCCTCGAGGGCGAGGTGCGCCACCTCGAGTTGAAGCGCATGTTCTCGGGCGAGATGGACTCGCACAATGCCTTCCTCGACATCCAGGCGGGCGCCGGCGGCACCGAGGCGCAGGACTGGGCGCAGATGCTGCTGCGCATGTATCTGCGCTGGGGAGCCGCGCGCGGCTTTCGCTGCGAGGTGATCGATACCAGCCCCGGGGAGGTTGCCGGCATCAAGAGCGCGAGCGTCGAAATGCAGGGCGAGTATGCCTATGGCTGGCTGCGTACCGAGACCGGTGTGCACCGCCTGGTGCGCAAGTCCCCGTTCGACTCCGGCAACCGCCGCCACACCTCGTTTGCCTCGGTGTTCGTCTCGCCGGAGGTCGACGACGACATCGAGATCGAGATCAATCCCGCGGACCTCAAGACCGACGTGTACCGCTCCTCGGGGGCCGGCGGCCAGCACGTCAACAAGACCGAGTCCGCGGTGCGCATCACGCACCTGCCGACCGGCATCGTGGTCGCCTGCCAGAACGAGCGCAGCCAGCACAAGAACCGCTCCACCGCCATGAAGATGCTGAAGGCGAAGCTGTACGAGCTCGAGGTCAACAAGCGCAACGCCGCCGTGCGGGTGCTCGAGGACTCGAAATCCGACGTCAGCTGGGGCAATCAGATCCGCTCCTACGTGCTCGACCAGTCGCGCATCAAGGATCTGCGCACCGGGGTCGAGGTCGGCAACACCACCGCGGTGCTCGACGGCGATCTCGACCAGTTCATGGAGGCATCGCTCAAGGCGGGCGTGTAAAGAGCATGAAGAACGACCACGGCAGTGCGCCCAACGGCGGCGATGACGGCGGCGACGAGAACCGGCTGATCGCCGAGCGGCGCGCCAAGCTCGCGCAGCTGCGCGCGGCGGCCGGCGCCGGCGGCGCCTTTCCCAACGATTTCCGGCGCGATGCGCTCGCCGGCGAGCTGCTCGCCGCCTTCGGCGAGCAGAGCGGCGAATGGCTCGAGGCGCATCCCACGCGCGTCGTGGTCGGCGGCCGCCTCATGTTCAAACGCGTCATGGGCAAGGCGAGCTTCGCCAAGATCGCCGACCGCACCGGCCAGATCCAGCTCTACCTGCAGCAGGACACGCTCGGCGCGGCCTACGAGGCCTTCAAGGGCTGGGACGTGGGCGACATCATCGGCGGCAGCGGCGTGCTGTTCCGCACGCGCACCGGCGAGCTCTCGGTGCGCGCCGAGGTGCGCGCCTGATTACCAAGTCGCTGCGGCCGCTGCCCGACAAGTGGCACGGGCTCGCAGACACCGAGACACGCTATCGCCGCCGCTACCTCGATCTCATCATGAGCGAGACGAGCCGCGAGGTGTTCCGCACGCGCGCGCGCGTGGTGCGCTATCTGCGCGACTTCCTCGATGCGCTCGGCTTCCTCGAGGTCGAGACGCCGATGATGCAGCCGATTCCGGGCGGCGCCGCCGCGCGCCCGTTCCGCACCCACCACAACGCGCTCGACCTCGACATGTACCTGCGCATCGCGCCGGAGCTGTACCTGAAGCGCCTGGTGGTCGGCGGCTTCGACCGCGTCTACGAGATCAACCGCAATTTCCGCAACGAGGGGCTCTCGACCCAGCACAACCCCGAATTCACCATGCTCGAGCTGTATCTCGCCTGGGCGGACTACCGAGACATCATGGACTGGGTGGAGAAGGCGACCCGCGGTCTCGCCGACACGCTGAACGGCAGCGCCCAGCTCAGCTACCAGGGCCGCCCCTACGACCTGTCGCAGCCCTTCCGTCGCGTGAGCGTCGAGCAGGCGATCATCGACCACAACCCGGGGATCGATCCACTGTCGCTGCGCGACCTGACCTAC
>JASHVF010000164.1 GCA_030039615.1 Gammaproteobacteria bacterium
GCCAGTCCAGGCACGCCCGCGCACCGCGCGCCCGCTCGCCGCGCCGGTCGCCACCTCGTGGCGCAGCGCGCGCACGCCGTTCACCCAGACATCCTCGACGCCGGTGGCGAGCTGCTGCGGATGCTCATAGGTCGCGTGGTCCTGGACCTTCGCCGGATCGAACACCACGACGTCGGCGAAGTAGCCCTCCTTGAGGAGTCCGCGGTCGCTCACCGACAGCACCGCCGCCGGGAGCGCGGACAGCTTGTGAATCGCCTGCTGCATGCTCAGCACGTGCGCCTCGCGTACGTAGTGGGCGAGCACGCGCGCGAAGTTGCCGTAGGTGCGCGGATGGCGGCTTGACTTGAGGAACACCCCCTCGGGCGCGGGCGCGTCCGCATCGGAGTCGAAGCTCACCCACGGCAGCGCCACCTCGCGCCTGACGTTGTCCTCCGACATGAGGAAATAGGCGACCTCGACGCGCGTGCCGTCCTCGATGACCAGATCGATCGCCGCATCCTGGACGCTCACGCCGCGCGCCCTGGCGACCTGGGCGAGCGTCTTGCCGGCGAGCGGCTTCAGCCCGGGGTTCTTGAAGCCGAGCAGCAGCGTCCCCTCCGCTCCCGCGGCGCCCATCAGGTTCTCCCAGTTGGGCGCCGGATCGCGCATGTCGGCGAGCACCCGCTTGCGCGTGTCAGGGTCCTTGAGACGTGCGATCCACGCCTCGAGACCGCCGTCCTGGACCCAGGGCGGCATGGCGGCATCGAGCCCGGTGGCCCCGGCGGTGTAGACGTACATGTCGCTGGTGATGCGCACGCCCGAGGCGCGCGCGGCGTCGACCGCCTGGATCAGCGCGTCGAGCTTGCCCCAGTTTCGCCTGCCCGCCTGCTTCAGGTGATAGATCTCCGCCGGCGCCCCGGAGGCGCGGGCGATGTCGATCGTCTCCTGCACGCCGGCCATCAGGCGGTCGCCCTCGCTGCGCATGTGCACGCTGTAGAGACCGCCGCAGCGTGCCGACTCCTGCGCCAGCGCGATGAGCTCCGGGGTTTTGGCGTACTCGTTGGGGGCGTAGATGAGCGCGGTGGTCACCCCCATCGCGCCCTCCTCCATGGCCTGGTGCACGAGCTTGCGCATCTCGGCGAGCTGCTCGGCGGTCGGCTGCACGTCGCGCTCGCCGAGGACGTAGGTGCGTACCGTGCCGGCGCCCACGTACGAGGCGACGTTGGGCGCGATGCCGCGCTTCTCGAGCCTGGTGAGATATTCCCCGAGGCTGGTCCAGTCGATGTCGTACTTGATGTCCCCCTGGCGCAGCAGACCGAGGCGTTTCATCTCCGGCGACAGCGGGCCCATCGAATCCTCGCCGAGCACCTCGAGTGTCACGCCCTGGCGCAGGTCGGAGAGCGCCCGCCCGTCGATCAGCAGCGATTCCTCCGGGTGCGCCAGCATGTTGATGAACCCGGGCGCCACCGCCTTGCCGTGCGCGGAGTATTCCTCGCTGCTGCGTCCCGGCGCGTGCGGGCCGACGTACATGATGCGATCGCCGCGCACGGCGACGTCGCCCGCGAACGGCGCGCCCCCCGAGCCGTCGTACACCGTGCCGCCACGGATGATGACGTCGTACTCGGGCGCGGCGGCAGCCGCGGGTGCCGCGGCTGCCGGCAGTGCCTCGGAGCCCCACGCGAGCAGCGCCACGAGGACAGCGCGGACCACGGTGCCGGAAGTTCGCTCGCTCATGAGGCCTGCTCGGCGGGTTGGATCTCGCTGCGCCAGGCGCGGCGCTCGAGCGGCGAGAGCGCGAAGGGTCTGGGATCGATGGCGGTGGGCGCGCCGGACATCAGCTGCGCGAGCAGCGTCGCCGAGCCCGCGGCCTGGGTCCAGCCGAGATGGCCGTGGCCGGTGTTGACGTAGAGTCCTCCGACCGCCGTCCGCCCGATGTAGGGCCGGCCGTCCGCCGACATCGGCCGCAGCCCGCACCAGGCCCGCGCGCTGGCGCGATCCACGCTGCCCGCCAGGGTGGGGCTTAGAGCCTTGAGGAGCCGCCACAACGCCTCCACCCGGCCCGGCCGGAGTGTCAGGTCCCAGCCGCTGAACTCGGCGGTCCCCGCGAGGCGCAGCGTCGCTCCGAGCGGCGTCATCACCGCGTGCAGCGTATCGTCCGACAGCGCGTGCCGTGGACCCGATGCGGGGTCGATGGGGATCGAGAGCGAGTAACCCTTCACTGGTCGCACGTGCACGGTGACTCCGCAGGCCGCGAGCAGCTCGCGCGACCAGGGGCCGGCGGCGAGCACCACCTGCGAGCCCGGCACGAAACCGGCAGCCGTCTCGACGCCCGCAACCTGTCCGCCGCTCTGCCGCACGCCCTGCACCGCCGTGTTGAGGCGGATCGCGACCCCGCGCGCCGCCAGCCGTTCGCGCAATGCGCGGCAGAAGAGCAAGGCATCACCGCTCTCGTCGGCCGGAAAATGAATGGCGCCCACCAGGTCGCCCTGCACCTCAGCGAGCAGCGGCTCGAGGCGCGCCGTGGCCTCGGGATCGAGTGGCGTGCCCGCGAGCCCGAGCGGCGCGAGCGCAGCCAGCTCGGCCACGGCCTGCTGGTAGGAGTGGCGCTCGCGGTAGATCTCGAGCGTGCCGCGCGTGCCGAGGGCGTACTCGAGTCCGAGGGCGGCGCGCCAGGCGCGCAGACGCTCGAGACTGTAGGCGCACAGCCGGTAGTTGGCCCCCATCGAGGCCAGGAAGGAACGCGGCGCGGAGGCTGCGAGAAAGCGCAGCCCCCAGCCGAAGTAACCCGGAATCGCCGCTGGCCGCAGCAGCATGGGCGCATCCTCGCGCCCGAGCCAGCGCAGCAGCCGCCAGTGCACACCGGGCGCGTTCCAGGGATCCGGCATCGAGGGCGTGAGGATCCCGCCGTTGGCGAAGCTGGTCTCGAGCGCCACGTCCTCGCGCCGCTCGAGCAGCTCCACGCGGTAGCCCGCCTCGTGCAGCGCGTAGGCGCTCGTGAGGCCCGCAAGCCCGCCGCCAACCACGATTGCCTCGCTCCGGCTCACGGACGCGGTCAGCCGATCGCGCTGGCGGAGCGGGCACGCTCGCGCAGCAGGAACTTCTGGATCTTGCCGGTCGCGGTCTTCGGGATCTCCTCGAAGCGCACCTCGCGCGGCACCTTGTAGCCGGCCAGCAGCCCGCGGCAGTGCTGGATGAGCTCCTCGGCGCTGGCGGCGCTGCCGCTCTTCAACTCGACGTAGGCGAGCGGCGATTCGCCCCACTTCGGATCCGGCCGCGCCACCACCGCGCAGGCGAGCACCGCGGGGTGGCGGTAGAGCGCGTCCTCGACCTCGAGCGAGCTGATGTTCTCCCCGCCCGAGATGATCACGTCCTTGCTGCGATCGCGAATCTTGACGTAGCGGTCGGGCTCGAGCACGCCCAGGTCGCCGGTGTGGAACCAGCCGCCGGCAAAGGCCTCGCTCGTGGCCTGCGGGTTCTTGAGGTAGCCCTTCATCACGATGTTGCCGCGGAACATGACCTCGCCGAGCGCCTCGCCGCTCGGGGGCACGGGGCTCATGGTTCGCGGCTCGATCACCGTCATGCCCTCCTCGAGCACATAGCGCACGCCCTGGCGTCCGTTGAGGCGCACCTGCTCGGCGAGACTCGCGTCTCTCCAGGCATCGCGCGGGGCGCAGAGCGCCGCCGGGCCGTAGGTCTCGGTGAGCCCGTAGACGTGCGTCAGGTCGAAGCCGATGCGCTGCATGCCCTCGATCATGGCGGCCGGCGGGGCCGCGCCCGCCACCATGGCGCGCACCCGCCGGATCCCGGCGCGCCACGCGGGATCGGCGTTGATCAGCATGTTGTGTACGATCGGTGCGCCGCAGTAATGATCCACGCCGTGGAGGCGCATCGCCTCGAGGATCGCGCGCACCTCCACCTTGCGCAGGCACACGTGCGTCCCGGTGAGCAGCGCCACGGTCCAGGGGAAGCACCAGCCGTTGCAGTGAAACAGCGGCAGCGTCCACAGGTAGCGCGGAAACTGCGGCATCGCCCAGGACACTGCGTTGCACACCGCATTGAGATAGGCGCCGCGGTGGTGGGTCACGACGCCCTTGGGGTTGCCGGTGGTCCCCGAGGTATAGGACACCGCGATCGCATCCCACTCGTCGGCGGGTCCCGGCAGATGCGCGAGCGGTGCATGCGCGGCGAGCAGCGCCTCGTATTCGTAGCCGCCGAGGCGCGCCCCGGGCCCGGAATACTCCGCGTCGCACACATCGATGACCGCGGGTGTGCGGCCGTGCTGCTCGCGCAGGATCCTGAGTGCCTCAGCCATCACGGGCGCGAACTCGAGGTCGGTGATCAGCACCGCCGCCTCGCAGTGCTGCATCTGCCAGGCGAGCAGCGGCGCGTCGAGCCGCGTGTTGAGGGTGTTGAGCACCGCAGCGAGCGCCGGCACGGCGTAATGCGCCTCGATCATCTCCGGCGTGTTCGTGAGCATGACGCTCACCGTGGTGCCGCGTCCGACACCGAGCGCGCCGAGCGCGGCGGCGAGACGCGCGCTGCGCTCGCGCGTCTCGCGCCAGGAGTAGCGGCGGCCGCCGTGCACCACCGCCGGCAGGTCGCCGAACACCTCGGCGCTGCGCTCGACGAAACTCACCGGCGACAGCGGCACGTAGTTGGCGGGATTGCGCTCGAGGTCCTGATCGTAAATGCTCACGGCACCGCTCACTTACCCGCGCCGGAATCGCGAAACTTGATTGCGGCATGCGTACCGTCGCAGAACGGCTTGTGCTTCGAGGCTCCGCAGCGGCACAGCGTCGCGCGGTTACGCACCTCGTAGGCGAAGCCGTCGGCGGCGATGACCGGGATCCCGCCCCGCAGCCACAGCGGCCCGCTGACGCCCTCGGGAGGATCCTCGATCACACCGATCGACACCGCCAGGTGATGCTCGACCGGCTTGCCGGTAGCGCGGTCCCAGGCCACCAGCCGTCCCGAAGGACAGTTATTGACCTGCCGGAGGAAGGTGGCGCGCACCTGCGGCTGGTCGGTGTGTCCGACCTGGGCCCACACCTGGCCGTGCGGGTCGCAGAAGCGTGCGAAGGCGCACAGCGACTCGACGTCCGACAGCGCGTGCGTCGGGCCCTCCGTGAGCTGCGCCTGCTCGCGGTAGGGCTGGCGACTCGCGGTCTCGCTGCCATCGAAGTGCACCTTCGCATGGGTACCGTCGCAGAAGGGCTTGTTGGCCGAATGCCCGCAGCGGCACAGGTAGTAGGTCTTCTCCTGCGGCGGGAAGGTCTGGCTCTCGCGCCATTCCTCGGAGCCGCCCTCGGCGTCGGCGACGATCGTCTGGCGCGACAGCGGCACGCCTGCGCTCACCTCGTACGGCCCGTTCTTCGTGACCACCACTCGCGGCTCAGCCTTCGAACTGGTCATGGATGACTCCTTTGGAGCCGATGTTGTTGGACCGGCCAGCGGCGCGGAGCGCCTAGGTTGTACCAAGCAGCCGCCCCGGACAAGAGTCTGGCCGCGGGCGGTCCGGGTGCGAATAATGCGGCAGGGCGCACCCCTCGCCCGCGCCCACGGAGCCACTCATGGCCGCAAAGAAGCCGTCGATAGCCCCGCCTCCCAGGCTCGGCAAGCACCGCTACGCGCACGAGCTGCGCCGCCTGCAGATCGAGCTGGTGAAGCTCCACCGCCACGTGATCGCCCACGGCCGCAAGGTGCTGCTGATCTTCGAGGGGCGCGACGCCGCCGGCAAGGACGGCACCATCAAGCGCGTCGCCGAGCACCTGAGTCCGCGCGAAGTGCGGGTGGTGGCCCCCGGCAAGCCGAGCGACCGCGAACAGACCGAGTGGTACTTCCAGCGCTTCACGTCCTACCTGCCCGCGGCCCAGGAGATCGTGCTGTTCAACCGCAGCTGGTACAACCGCGCCGGCGTCGAATATGTCATGAAGTTCTGCACCCCCGCCGAGAGCGAGCAGTTCCTCGAGGCGGCCCCGGGCTTCGAGCGCATGCTGGTGCGCTCGGGGATTCATCTCCTCAAGTACTATCTCGACATCAGTCACGACGAGCAGGCGCGGCGGCTGCGCGCGCGGCGGCGTGACCCGCTCAAGCAGTGGAAGCTCTCGCCGGTGGACGAGGCGGCGCAGAAACACTGGCAGGACTACAGCCGCGCCCGCGACCGCATGCTCGAGCGCACCCACAGCGAGGATGCGCCCTGGATGGTGGTGCGCGCGGACGACAAGCAGCAGGCGCGTCTCAACGTGATCCGCGACATTCTGGCGCGCGTACCGGCACCGCAGGTGGCGCGCAAGCTTGCCCGCCCCGACCCGCGTGTGGTACGCGAGTTCAGCGCCGCGCTCCTCGGTTCCGGGTTCGTGGCCCGCTGAGCACGCGTCGCGGTGTTGGCACGGGTTACAATGCCGCATGAACCAGCCGCGTCCCGCCGCACCCAGCTTCGCCGTCCAGGCGTTCATGTATGTCGGCGTAGCGCTCGTCATGCTCGGCAACTACTACGGCTACGACAGCATCGCGCCGGTCGCCGAGCAGCTGTCGCGCGAGCTGCACTTCACCGACACGCAGATCGGCACGCTCAATGCCATCTACAGCCTGCCCAACATCTTCCTGGTGGTGGTGGGCGGCATGCTCGTCGACCGCTTCACCGCGCGGCGCATGGTGCTGCTCACCACGGGGCTGTGCCTGGTCGGTGCCGTGGTCACCGCGCTCGGCGCGCAGTTCGAGGTGATGGCGATCGGGCGGCTGCTGTTCGGGGTGGGCTCCGAGACGCTCGCGGTCGCCACCACGGTCGCGCTCGCCCAATGGTTTGCGGGGCGTTATTTCGCGCTGCTGTTCGCCCTCAACCTGTCGCTGGCGCGCCTCGGCTCCTACCTCGCCGACCGCTCGCCCTCCTTCGCCGGCCCGCTGTATGCGCACGGCTGGCAGGCGCCGCTCTGGCTCGCCGCCGCCTTCGCCGCGCTCTCCTTCGCCGGCGCGCTCATCTACTTCTGCCTCGACGCCCGCGAAGCGCCGCGCGGCACGCTGGCGCTGGCGCCGGCCGCGGAGCGCTTCGACTGGCGTCACCTGCTTTCCTTCCGCAGCGAGTACTGGCTGCTGGTCGGCATCTGCGTGACCTTCTACTCGGTCATCTTCCCGTTCCGCAGCACCTTCGCCATCAAATACCTGCAGGAGGCGCAGGGACTGACGCTCGCGGCGGCCAGCACGCTCAACAGCTACGTGTTCCTCGGCGCGGTGTTCGCAACTCCGGTGTTCGGCTTCCTGCTCGATCGCATCGGGCGCAACGCCCCACTGCTCGCCGCCGGCTCGCTGCTGCTGCCGCTGAGCTTCCTGGTGCTCGGGACACTGCCCGGCGGCGCCGGGCTCTCGACCGCACTCCTCGGCGTGAGCTTCTCGTTCCTGCCGGCGGTGCTCTGGCCGACCGTGGTGCGCTATACGGCACCCGGGCATCTCGGCACGGCCTACGGGCTCATGACCGCGCTGCAGAACGGCGGGCTCACCGGGGCCAATCTCGTCGCCGGCTATCTCAACGACACGAGCGGCGCGAGTGCCGCCAATCCCGGCGGCTACTCTCCCATGCTGTGGTTCTTCGGGCTGCTCAGCCTCGCCGCGTTCCTGTGTACGCTGGTGCTCTGGCTGATCGATCAGAGCGGCGCGGCGGCGCGGCGCCCGGCCTGAGTCCCCATGGGCTGGCTCACCCCGCTGTTCGTGCTTGCCGTGCTGGCAGGCGCGGCGATCGAATGGTGGCTGGCGCAGCGGCAGGCGGCGGCCGTCATCCGCCATCGCGGTGAGGTACCGGCGCCGTTCGCCGCCAGCATCTCCGCCGCCGAGCATGCCAAGGCGGCCGACTACACCGTGGCCAAGGTGCGCCTGGCACGCATC
Organism: Gammaproteobacteria bacterium; assembly: GCA_030039615.1. Lineage (GTDB taxonomy): Bacteria > Pseudomonadota > Gammaproteobacteria > Steroidobacterales > Steroidobacteraceae > 13-2-20CM-66-19. The sequence continues at coordinate 7,855 of JASHVF010000164.1, forward strand.
AACCTCGTGGTCGACGCCGCCCTCACGCTCGCACTCACCATCGGCGGCGGACTCGCGTTGCTCGATGCCCTGTGGCGCCACACACGCCTCGCCGAGCCCTGGCTCGGACTCGCGGTGATCGCCAGCGCCGCGCTCGTGATCCGCCTCGTGAACCTGCCGCTCTCGCTGTGGCACACCTTCGTGCTCGAGGCGCGCTTCGGCTTCAACCGCACGACGCCCGGCCTGTTCCTCAGCGATCTCGCCAAGAGCCTCGCGCTCGCCGTGCTGCTCGGCGGTCCGCTGCTGGCCGCGACCCTCGCGCTGATGGCGCGGGCGGGGCGCTGGTGGTGGGCGTGGGCATGGGGACTGTGGCTCGTGGTCATGCTGGTCATGGCGTGGGCGTGGCCGGCGTTCATCGCGCCGCTCTTCAACCGTTTCTCGCCCCTCGAGGACCAGGCGCTCAGGGCACGCATCGAGGCGCTGCTCGCACGCTGCGGCTTCACCTCCAGGGGCGTCTTCGTGGTCGACAGCTCGCGCCGCTCGAGCCACGGCAATGCCTACTTCACCGGCATCGGCCGGCACAAGCGCATCGTATTCTTTGACACGCTGCTGCAGCAGCTAGGAGCGACGGAGATCGAAGCCGTGCTCGCGCACGAGCTCGGACATTTTCGCCTGCACCATATCCGCCAGCGGCTGCTGGTCTCGAGTGCGACCAGCTTCGCGGCCCTGGCGCTGTTTGGTTGGCTCGCGGCCAGGCCCGCGTTCTATCGGATACTCGGCATTGCGGTGCCCTCACCGCATGCGGCGCTGCTGTTGCTGGTGCTGGTGGGTCCGATTGCGACGTTCTTCATGACGCCACTCAGCATGCTGTGGTCGCGCCGCAACGAGTTCCAGGCCGATGGGTTCGCGGCGCGCCACGCGAGCGCGGGGGAGCTCGCTGCGGCGCTGGTGAAGCTGTACCGCGACAATGCCAGCACACTCACACCCGACCGGCTCTACGCGGCTTTCTATTACTCACATCCGCCGGCGCTGGAGCGCATCTCGCGGCTGGAGGCTACGGCGGCGCCGCCGCCGTGAGTGCGGTGCTCTGACCGCGGCCTCAGCGCCGCTCGAGCCACG
>JASHVF010000165.1 GCA_030039615.1 Gammaproteobacteria bacterium
GGCGCCTCGCGCTACGACCTCGACCGCTTCGGGGTGGTGTTCAGGCCGAGCCCGCGCCAGTCGGACGTCATGATCGTGGCCGGGACGCTGGTCAACAAGATGGCGCCGGCGTTGCGCAAGGTCTACGACCAGATGGCCGAGCCGCGCTGGGTGATCTCGATGGGCTCGTGTGCGAACGGCGGCGGCTACTACCACTATTCCTACTCGGTGGTGCGCGGCTGCGATCGCATCGTGCCGGTCGATGTGTACGTGCCGGGCTGCCCGCCCACGGCCGAGGCGCTGGTGTACGGCATCGTGCAGCTGCAGAAGAAGATCGCACGCACCGGCACCATCGCGAGATAAGACGAATCAGATGAAGGGAGCGGACGCTTGAGCGAGGCGATCGAGGCACTCGCGGCGAAGGTCGACGCGCAGCTCGGCACGAGCGTGCGGCGCATCCCTGCGCCCGCTCACGAGCTTGCCTACGAGACCGATGCCGCGGCGCTCCTCGGCGTATGCCGGACGCTGCGCGATCAGGAAGAGCTGCGCTTCCAGATGCTGATGGATCTCGCCGGCATCGATTACCTCAACTACGGCCGCTCCGACTGGGAGACCGAGAGCGCCACCCGCTCAGGCTTCAGCCGCGCGCGACTTGCGCAGAACGCCGCTCCCGACGCGCTCGCGCCCGGCCGCTTCGCGGTCGTCTATCAGCTGCTCTCCGTGGCTCACAATCAGCGGCTGCGCCTGCGGGTCCGCTGCCCGGACACGGCCGAGCCGAGCGTCGACTCGGTGATCGAGGTATGGGCCGGCGCCAACTGGTTCGAGCGCGAGGCCTTCGACCTCTTTGGCATCGTGTTCCGCGGCCACCCGGATCTGCGTCGCATCCTCACCGACTACGGCTTCATCGGCCACCCGTTCCGCAAGGACTTTCCGCTCGCGGGCAACGTCGAGGTGCAGTACGACCCCGACCGGCAGCGGGTGGTGTACCGCCCGGTGAGCATCACGCCGCGCGTGCTGGTGCCGAAGGTGATCCGCCACGATCACCGCTACATGCCCGGGCTCCGCGACCCGCAGGTGCCGCGCTGATGGCTGCCAACCCGCTCAGCGAGATCCGCAACTACACCATGAACTTCGGGCCGCAGCACCCGGCGGCTCACGGCGTGCTGCGGCTCGTGCTCGAGATGGACGGCGAGGTCATCCAGAAGGCCGACCCGCACATCGGCCTCCTGCACCGTGGCACGGAGAAGCTGGCCGAGTCCAAGCCCTTCAACCAGTCGATCGGCTACATGGACCGGCTCGATTACGTCTCGATGATGTGCAACGAGCACGCCTACGTGCTCGCCATCGAGCGGCTGCTCGGCATCGAGCCGCCCGAGCGCGCCCAGTACATCCGCGTCATGTTCGATGAGATCACGCGCATCCTGAACCACCTCATGTGGCTCGGGTCGCACGGGCTCGACATCGGCGCCATGACGGTGTTCCTGCTCGCGTTCAAGCAGCGCGAGGAGCTCATGGACGTCTACGAGGCGGTCTCGGGCACGCGCATGCATGCGACCTACTACCGCCCGGGCGGCGTGTACCGCGATCTGCCCGACTCGATGCCGAAGTACCAGGTGACGCGCTGGCATTCGGAGAAGGACGTCGCACGCATGAACGCGGCGCGCGCCGGCACGCTGCTCGACTTCATCCAGGCGTTCACCGAGCAGTTTCCGGCGGCGATCGACGACTACGAGGCGCTGCTCACCGACAACCGCATCTGGAAGCAGCGCACCGTCAACATCGGCGTGGTGACGCCCGAGCGCGCCATGCAGCTCGGCTTCTCGGGCCCCATGCTGCGTGGCTCAGGCGTCGTCTGGGACCTGCGCAAGAAGCAGCCCTACGAGGTCTACGCGCGCATGGACTTCGACATACCGGTCGGCGTCAACGGCGACTGCTACGACCGCTATCTGGTGCGCGTCGAGGAGATGCGCCAGTCGAACCGCATCATCCGCCAGTGCGTCGAGTGGCTGCGCGCCCATCCTGGACCGGTGATGATCGACGACCGCAAGGTGCGTCCGCCGCGGCGCGAGCACATGAAGGAGGACATGGAGTCCCTCATTCATCACTTCAAATTCTTCACCGAGGGCTACGAGGTCCCCGAGGGCGAGACCTACGCGGCGATCGAGGCGCCCAAGGGCGAGTTCGGCGTGTATCTGGTCTCCGACGGCGCCAACAAGCCCTACCGCCTCAAGTGCCGCGCGCCCGGCTTTGCGCACCTCGCGGCGCTCGAGGAGATGTGCAAGGGCCACATGCTGGCGGACGTCGTGGCCGTGATCGGCACGCAGGACATCGTCTTCGGGGAGATCGACCGGTGAGCAACGCCCGCAGCAGTGTAGGGGTCGCCGGCACCGCCCTGATGAGCAAGCTGTCGCTGCTGTCGGAGGAGACGCGCCGCGAGATCGATCATTGGGTGGCGAAGTTCCCGCCCGGGAGGCAGCGCTCGGCGTGCATCGCGGCGCTGCGCGCCGCGCAGGAGCAGAACCTGGGGCATCTCACGCCGGATCTTCTCGACGCGGTGGCCGAGCACCTGAAGCTGCCGCCGATTCAGGTGTACGAGGTCGCGACCTTCTACTCGATGTTCGAGATCCACCCGTGCGGTCGGCACCACGTCAGCATCTGCACCAACATCTCCTGCATGCTGAACGGCGCCGAGGCGCTGGTGGCGCACGCCGAGAGGAAACTCGGCATCAAGCTCAACGAGAGCACCGCCGACGGACGCATCTTCCTCAAGCGCGAGGAGGAGTGCCTGGCGGCCTGCAACGGCGCGCCGATGGCGATGGTCGATCACGTGTTCCACGAGAACCTGACGGCCGAGAAGCTCGACAAGATCCTGGATGAGCTCAAGTGAGCGACCTCGAAGCCAAGTACGCCGACAAGATGAACCTGCTGGTGTTCGAGCCGCTGAAGCTCGAGCGCTCGTGGACGCTGCCCGCCTACCGCTCGATCGGCGGCTACGACGTGTGGGAGAAGCTGCTGACCGAGAAGCCCGACCGCGGCTCGATCATCGAGCAGGTCAAGGCCTCGGGACTGCGCGGGCGCGGCGGCGCGGGCTTTCCGACCGGCACCAAGTGGAGCTTCATGCCGCGCAACTCGCCGGTGCAGAAGTACCTGGTGTGCAACTCGGACGAGAGCGAGCCGGGCACCTGCCACGACCGCGACATCCTGCGCTTCAATCCGCACGCCCTGATCGAAGGGCTGGCGATCGCCGGCTACGCCACCAACACCACGGTCGCCTACAACTACATCCGCGGCGAGTTCCTCGGCGAGCCCGCGCCGCGCTTCGAGGCGGCGCTCAGGGAGGCCTACGAGGCGGGGCTGCTCGGCAAGAACATCCGCGGCTCGGGCGTCGACTTCGACCTGTATACCTTCATCGGCGCCGGCGCCTACATCTGCGGCGAGGAGACCGGACTCCTCGAGTCGCTCGAGGGCAAGCCCGGCAAGCCGCGCTTCAAACCGCCATTCCCGGCCAACTTTGGTCTCTACGGCGCGCCCACCACGGTCAACAACACGCTGAGCTTCGCATCCGTACCCACCATCCTGCGCAAGGGTCCGGCGTGGTTCGCATCTCTCGGTCCGGCCAACTCCGCCGGTACCATGATCTTCTCCTTCTCCGGGCACGTGGCGAAGCCTCGCAACCTCGAGCTGCCGCTCGGCACGCCGTTCGCGGATCTGCTGGAGCTGAACGGCGGCATGTTGCGCGGCGCCAAGCTCAAGGCGGTGATCCCGGGTGGGGTGTCGGTGCCGGTGGTGCCGGGCGACATCATGATGAAGACCAACATGGACTACGATTCGGTGAAGGCGGCGGGTTCCGCGCTCGGCACCGGCGCGGCCATCATCATGGACGAGACCACCTGCATGGTGCGGGTGCTGGAGCGCATCTCGCGCTTCTACAAGTCGGAGTCCTGCGGTCAGTGCACCCCGTGCCGCGAGGGCACGGGCTGGATGAACCGGCTGCTGCAGCGGATGCTCGCCGGGGAGGCGCGGCGCGAGGAGCTGGGACTCCTGCTCGACGTCGCCAACCGCATCGAGGGCCACACGATCTGTGCCTTCGGCGATGCCTCCGCCTGGCCGGTACAGAGCTTCCTCAAGCACTACCGCCACGAGTTCGAGTACATGATCGATCACGGCGGCCGGAGCCTCGTGACCGAGCAACTGGGAGCACGGGCGGCCTGAAGCGCCGCCCGAGGACACATGACAGACGAAGTGGTCAACATCGAAGTCGACGGCGTGCCGGTGCAGGCGAAGAAGGGTGAGATGATCATCCGCGCCACCGACCGCGCGGGGCTCTACGTGCCGCGGTTCTGTTTCCACGAGAAGCTGTCGGTGGCGGCCAACTGCCGCATGTGCCTGGTCGAGGTGGAGAAGGCGCCGAAGCCCCAGCCCGCCTGCGCCACGCCCGTCGCCCCGGGCATGAAGGTATTCACCAAGAGCCCGCGCGCCATCGGGGCGCAGCGCGCCGTGATGGAGTTCCTGCTCATCAATCACCCGCTCGACTGCCCGATCTGCGACCAGGGCGGGGAGTGCGAGCTGCAGGATCTGGCGGTCGGCTTCGGCCGCGACGCTTCGCGCTACAACGAGCGCAAGCGCGTGGTTCAGGACGAGAACCTGGGACCCCTCATTGCCACCGACATGACGCGCTGCATCCACTGCACGCGCTGCATCCGCTTCACCGAGGAGGTCGCCGGCATTCAGGAGCTCGGCATGATCGGCCGCGGGGAGCACATGAAGGTGCGCACCTATATAGAGAGTGTCGTCAACCACGAGCTGGCCGGTAACGTGATCGATCTGTGCCCGGTGGGTGCGCTGGTCTCCAAGCCCTACCGCTTCAGCGCGCGCGCCTGGGAGATGACCTCGGCGCCGCTCGTGTCGCCGCACGATGCGGTCGGCACCAATCTCTACGGCCACGTGCTGCGCGGGCGGCTGATGCGCGTCGTGCCGCGCGCCAACGAGGCGATCAACGAGGCCTGGATCGCCGACCGCGACCGCTTCAGCTACGAGGGCGTCTACAGCGCCGACCGCCTCGAGCAGCCGCTGGTGCGCCGCGCCGGCGAGTGGGTCGAGAGCGACTGGGAGGGCGCGCTCATGCAGGTGGCCCAGGGCTTGAAGGCGCGTGCCGCCGACTCGGGCTTCCTGGTGTCGGGCTCCGCCACGCTCGAGGAGCTCTACCTCGCCGCACGGCTCGCCCGCGGGCTCGGCACCCACAACATCGATCATCGCCTGCGGCAGCGCGATTTTCGCGACCAGAGCTCGGACCCGCTGTTCCCCGGTCTGGGCATGCCGATAGCGGCTACCGACGACCTCACCGGCCTGCTGGTCATCGGCTCGAACCTGCGCCGCGAGGTGCCGATCCTCGCGCACCGCGTGCGCAAGGCCGCGCGGCGTGGCGCGCAGGTGGCGCTGCTCAACCCGGCGCACTTCTCCTACCAGTTCCCGGTGGCCGCTTACCTGACCTCCGCGCCGCGTACGCTCGCGGGCGATCTCGCCGCGGTGCTGGCGGCGGCTGCCGAGGCCGCGGCCAGGCCGGTTCCGGCGCATCTCCTGGCCGCCACCCAGGCGGCGCGGGTGGGCGAGGAGCATCGCGCGGTCGTGCGTGCCCTGCTGAGCGGCGAGAAACGCGCCGTGTGGCTCGGTGCGCTTGCGACGCGCCATCCGCAGTTCGCGGACCTGCGCGCGCTGGCGGCGGCGCTGGCTGAAATCGCCGGCGCTTCCTGGGGCGTGCTCGCCGAGGGCGGCAACGGAGCCGGGGCCTATCTCGCCGGCGCAGTCCCGCACCGCGAAGCGGGCGGCAAGGCGGCGGCCGCCGCCGGTCTCACGGCGCGCGACATGCTGCAGCGGCCGCTCAGGGCCTATGTGCTCTTCGGCGGCGTCGAGCCCTCGGTCGATGCGCTCGATCCCGACAGCGCGAGCGTCTTTGCCCGCACCGAGCTGGTGGTTGCGATCACCCCGTTCGTGAGCGAGGAGGTCAAGCGCATCGCCCACGTGCTGCTTCCGATCGGCACCTTCGCCGAGACCTCCGGCAGCTACGTCAACTGCGAGGGGCTGTGGCAGAGCCACGGCGGGGCGACGGCGCCGCTCGGCGCGGCGCGTCCGGGCTGGAAGGTGCTGCGGGTGCTCGGGAATCTCCTCGGGCTCCCGGGCTTCGACTACCAGTCGTCCGAGGAGGTGCGGGACGAGCTGCGCGCGCTGTGCGCCGGCGTGAGTCCGCAGGGCTACCGCGGCACGCACGCGGTCACGCCGGCAGGTGCCGCGAGCGCGGCGGCGGCGGCCGGCGAGGTGCGGGTCGTCGACCTGCCGATGTACCAGATCGACGCGCTGGTGCGCCGTGCGCCCTCGCTGCAGAAGACGCGCGAAGGCCGCGCGCCGGCCACGACCTACTGAGGACAGCTTAAGGATCAGCCGGTGCCGAATCCCGCCAAAATCTGGCTCGCGCTGCCTGACTACGGGCGCTCCACCGTGTGGATCCTGGTGATCACGGTGGCGCTGATCATCAGCGTGGCGCTGCTGACGCTCTGGGAGCGCAAGGTGATCGGCTGGATGCAGCTGCGCCGCGGACCGAACCGGGTGCGCATCTTCGGCCTCGCCCCGGGACTCGGACAGCCGTTCGCCGACGTGGTGAAGCTGCTGCTGAAGGAAGTGGTGATCCCGGCGAACGCCAACAAGGTGCTGTTCCGTCTCGCGCCGATGATCGCGCTCATCCCGGCGTTTGCCGCCTGGGCGGTGATCCCGCTCTCGCCCGAAGTGGTCGTGTCGAAGGCGGACGCGGGGCTCCTCTATCTTCTCTCGCTCACCTCGATGGGCGTCTATGGCGTGATCGTCGCCGGCTGGGCCGCCAACTCCAAGTACGCATTTCTCGGCGCCATGCGCTCGGCGGCGCAGATGGTGGCCTACGAGATCGCCATGGGGTTCGCGCTGGTCGGGGTGCTGATGGCCTCCGGCAGCATGAATCTCGGCAAGATCGTCGAGTCGCAGACCGGCGGGTTCCTCTCCTGGAACTGGTTCTGGCTGGCGCCGCTGCTCGCGGTGTACTTCATATCGGGCGTCGCCGAGACCAACCGCGCGCCCTTCGACGTCGCCGAGGGTGAGTCGGAGATCGTCGCCGGCTTTCACGTCGAGTACTCGGGGATCGCCTTCGCGCTGTTCTTCCTCGCCGAGTACGCCAACATGATCCTGATCTCGGCGCTCACGGCGGTGTTCTTCTTCGGCGGCTGGCAGGGGCCCTTCCAGGGCTACCCGCTGCTCGGCGCCAGCTTCCTCGGGCAGCCGAGCTTCTTCTGGTTCGGGCTCAAGATCTTCGTCTTTCTGTTTTTCTTCCTCTGGTTCCGCGCCACCTTCCCGCGCTACCGCTACGACCAGATCATGCGGCTCGGCTGGAAGGCGCTGATCCCGGTGACGCTGGTGTGGATCGCAGTCGAGATGCTGCTGGCGGCGTGCCGGGTCGGGCCGTGGGCGCGGCCGTGGTACCACTAGGGGCATAGCGCGTGGCCTTCAATCCGCTCAAGACTTTCCTGCTGCCGGAGCTCTTCAAGGGCATGATGGTGACGGCGCGCACCTTCGTCTCGCCGAAGTACACGCTCAACTATCCGGAGGAGAAAACCCCGCAGTCGCCGCGCTTTCGCGGCCTGCACGCGCTGCGCCGCTACCCGAACGGCCAGGAGCGCTGCATCGCCTGCAAGCTGTGCGAGGCGGTATGCCCCGCGGTCTGCATTACCATCGACTCGGACGTCTCGCCCGACGGTACGCGCCGCACCAGCCGCTACGACATCGACCTCTTCAAGTGCATCTACTGCGGCTTCTGCGAGGAGGCCTGCCCGGTGGATGCCATCGTGCTGACGCGCATCCACGAGTACCACATGGAGCAGCGCGGCGAGAACATCATGAGCAAGGACAAGCTGCTCGCCGTCGGCGAGCGCTACGAGGCGATGATCGCCGCCGACAAGGCGGCGGACGCGCCCTACCGATGAGCACGCCACCGATGAGCACGCAGCGATGCTGATCCAGGTGCTGTTCCACGTGTTCGCCGCCATCCTGGTGCTGGCGGCGCTCGGGATGATCACGGCGCGCAACCCGGTCTACTCGGCGCTCGCCCTGGTGCTGTGCTTCGTGACCTCCGCCGCCATCTGGCTGCTGATCGAGGCGGAGTTCCTCGCCGTGGTGCTGGTGCTGGTCTACGTCGGCGCGGTGATGGTGCTGTTCCTGTTCGTGGTCATGATGCTCGACATCAACCTCGCGGAGCTGCGCAAGGGCTTCACGCGCTTCGCCTGGCTCGGCGCGCTGGTCGCACTCGCCGTGATCGTGGAGAT
>JASHVF010000166.1 GCA_030039615.1 Gammaproteobacteria bacterium
CATGGACGAGCCCACCTCGGCGCTCACCGAGCGCGAGGCGCAGCGCCTCTTCACGCTGATCCGCGATCTGAAGTCGCAGGGAGTCGGCATCTTCTACGTCACCCATCGGATGGAGGGGGTCTTCGCCCTCGCGGACGAGATCTCGGTGCTGCGCGACGGCCGACACGTCGGCAGCAGCACCCCCGGGGAGCTCGGCCGCGAGCAGCTGATCCGCATGATGGTCGGGCGTGAGCTCGCGGCGCTCCCGCCGCCGGCGGCGACTGCCCGGGAGACGGTGGCGCTCGCCGCACGCGGCCTCGGCGTCGCGGGCGTGTTTCGCGACGTGAGCTTCGAGCTGCACGCCGGCGAGATCCTCGGCGTCGCGGGGCTGGTGGGCTCGGGGCGCAGCGCGGTCGCCGCAGCGCTCTTCGGTCTCACGCCCGTGACCTCGGGCCACATCGAGGTCGGCGGAGCCCGCGTGCGGATCGAATCGCCGCAGGCGGCGATCGCGCACGGCATGGCCTTCGTCACCGAGGACCGCAAGGACAGCGGCTGCTTGCTCACGCTGAGTGTGCTCGAGAACCTCGAGATCGCGGCGCTCGGCCGGGAGTTCGTGCGCTACGGGTTCGTGCGCGGACGCGAGGCGCGCACGGCATGTGAGCGCATGGCGCGCACCTTGCGCGTCAAGACACCGGGGCTGCAGGAGCGCATCGGGAACCTCTCCGGCGGCAATCAGCAGAAGGTCCTGCTGGGACGCTGGCTGCTCACGCGGCCGAAGATTCTGATCCTCGATGAGCCGACACGCGGCGTCGACGTCGGCGCCAAGGCGGAGATTCACCAGCTCATCATGAATCTCGCCGCCCGAGGCGCGGCGGTGCTCATGATCTCGTCCGAGATGCCGGAGATTCTCGCGCTCAGCCATCGCATCATGGTGATGCACGAGGGTCGCATGACCGGGCTGCTCGAGCGTGCCGCCGCCGACCAGGTCACGATCATGGAGCTGGCCGCCGGCTAGAGCGCATGGACCAGGCAGCCAACCCGACAGCGACCGAACACGCCCGCGCACGGCCGCGGCGGTTGCCGCCCGAGGCCGGTATTCTCCTGATACTCGTCGGCATCGCGCTCGTCTTCGAGCTCCTCGGCTGGATGCTCGAGCACCAGAGCTTCCTGCTGAACGGGCAGCGTCTGGTCATCATGATCCTGCAGGTGTCCGTCATCGGCATCATCGCGATCGGTGTCACCCAGGTCATCATCACCGGCGGGATCGATCTTTCCTCGGGCTCGGTGGTCGCACTCGCCGCGATGGTGGCGGCCAGCCTGGCGCAGTCCTCGGACGCGCTGCGGGTGCTTTATCCCTCGCTCGTCGACCTGCCGGCCGTCGTGCCGGTGCTGGCCGGGCTCGCGGTCGGCGCGGCCGCGGGCCTGGTGAACGGCACGCTGATCGCCACCACCGGGATACCCCCCTTCATCGCGACGCTCGGCGTGATGGTGACGGCGCGCGGCCTCGCCAAGTGGTACACCCACGGGCAGCCGGTCAGCATGCTGACCGACTCTTATGCCGCGATCGGCAGCGGCGCGGTTCCGGCGGCGATCTTCCTCGCCACCGCGCTCGTCTTTCACGTGGCCTTGCGCCACACCCGCTACGGAAAGTTCACCTACGCGATCGGCGCCAACCGCGAGGCGGCGCGCATCTCCGGCATCCGTGTCGGCCGCCATCTGCTGGTGGTGTACACGATCGCGGGGGTGCTCTCGGGACTCGCCGGCGTCCTGACCTCGGCGCGCGCCGTCTCGGGCCAGGCGGGCATGGGACTCATGTACGAGCTCGACGCGATCGCCGCGGCGGTAATCGGCGGCGCCTCGCTCGCCGGCGGCGTCGGACGCATCACCGGAACGGTGATCGGTACCCTGATCCTCGGCGTCGTCACCTCGGGGTTCACTTTCCTGCGGATCGACGCCTACTATCAGGAGATCGTCAAGGGCGCGATCATTGTCGTGGCGGTCGTCGCGGATCAGTACCGGCGGCGACGGCGAATGACGGGGTGAGGCGATGAGCAACGATCACTACCAGCGTCGCGCGCTCGGCGACGGTCAGCCCTACGAGCCGATGAAGGAGCCGCGCTACACCGATATCGCGACCTTCATGCGCGCCCCGCTCGCCGCGGCGCTCGACAACGTCGACATCGGCCTGATCGGAGTGCCGACCGATCTCGGGGTCACCAACCGGCCCGGCGCCCGCCACGGCCCGCGCGAGATCCGCAACGCCTCGAGCCTGATGCGCGGCTTCAACCTCGGGCTCGGCGTCAACCCCTACGAGCTCTGCCGCGTCGCCGATCTCGGCGACGTGCGCCTCTCCCACCGCTACGACCTCGAGCGGCAGAACGCGGAGATCGAGGCGTTCTATCGCAAGGTGCGGGCGGCCGGGATCCTGCCGGTAAGCGCCGGCGGCGACCACTCGATCACCTACCCGATTTTCCGGGCACTCGGCGCCGAGGCGCCGGTCGGCATGGTGCACGTCGATGCGCACACCGACACCTGGGGCGAGTTCTTCGGCTCGAAGTTCACGCACGGCGCGCCGTTTCGCCTGGCGGTCGAGGCCGGCGTGCTCGACCCCAAGCGCACCATCCAGATCGGCATCCGCGGCGGACAGAATTTCCTCGATGGCATCGAGTTCTCGAAGTGGCACGGCATGCGCGTGGTTTTCATCGAGGAGTTCGCCGAGCTCGGTGTGGAGCGGGTGATCGCCGAGGCCCGCAGAGTGGTGGGCGACGGCCCGACATACGTCTCCTTCGACGTCGACGGCCTCGATCCGGTGTACGCCCCCGGCACCGGCACCCCCGAGGTGGGCGGCATCACGACGCTCGAGGCACAGCGCCTGCTGCGGGGCCTGCGGGGTCTCGATCTCCTCGGCGGCGACGTCGTCGAGGTCGCGCCTCCCTACGATCAGACCGGCAACACGGCACTGGTCGGCGCCACCATGATGTTCGAGATCCTGTGTCTGGTGGCCGATGCGAACTTCGGCGCCGGC
>JASHVF010000015.1 GCA_030039615.1 Gammaproteobacteria bacterium
GCCGTCGGCCGGTCCGCCCGCGCCGGCGCTCGATGCGACGCCGGTGGCGGCGGCGCTGGTCGTGCAGCCGGAGCCGATCGAGCAGCCGCCCCCTGCCTTGTCAGCCGCCGTGTCAGCCGCCGTGCCGCCCGCTTTTTACCTGCAGACGGGCGCGTTCGCCGATCCCGCCAACGCCGCGCATGAGCTCGAGCGGCTGCGCGCCGCGGGCCTCGCGAGCGCCTTCATCGTGCCGCCGGAGGGCAAGTCGCAGCTCTACCGCGTGCGGGTCGGACCGGTCGGCAGCGTCGCCGAGTACGATGCACTCGCCGCGCAGCTCGCGGGACTCGGCATGCCCGATGCGCGCCTGGTCAGCGATTGAGCCGCGCTTTGGTAGACTGAACGGATGCTTCGCGCGCCTCTCGCCCTGTGCTGCGCCATGCTGGCCTGCGCCGTGACGCTGCCGGCGGCGGAGGCGGCGCCGGCCGCTCCGGTGCCGGCTCCACCGCTCGTCAACGCGCGCGCCTGGCTGCTGCTCGATTACGGCAGCGGCCGCGTGCTCGCGCAGCAGCACGCCGACGACCGCGAGGAGCCGGCCAGCCTCACCAAGCTGATGACCGCTTACGTGGTGTTCCAGGCACTCACCGACGGCCGGCTGAAGCTGAGCGACCAGGTGACGATCAGCAAGCACGCCTGGAAGGCGGAGGGCTCGCGCACGTTCGTGCAGGTCGGCACGCAGATCCCGGTCGACATCCTCATCAAGGGCATGATCGTGCAGTCGGGAAACGACGCCACCATCGCGCTCGCCGAGAAGCTCGGCGGCACCGAGGACGCCTTCGCGCAGATGATGAACGAGTACGCGCAGCGGCTCGGCATGCACGGCAGTCACTTCGTCAACAGCGACGGCTTGCCGGCGCCCGGCCACTACACCACCCCGCGCGACATGGCGACGCTCGCCAGCGCGCTGATCCGCCAGTTTCCGCAGTACTACGGTCTCTTCAGCCTGCGCGAATTCCTCTGGAACGACATCCGCCAGGGCAATCGCAACACGCTGCTCGGCAAGGACCCGTCCGTCGACGGACTGAAGACCGGGCATACCGACGCGGCGGGCTTCTGCCTGGTGAGCTCCGCCAACCGTGCCGGCATGCGCCTGGTGTCGGTGGTGATGGGCTCGCCCAACGAGCGCGCACGCGAGGAGGCGAGCGCGGCGCTGCTCAACTACGGTTATACGTTCTACGAGTCTTTGCGCGTCAAGGCGGCCGGCACCACGGTGCTCAAGCCGCGGGTCTACAAGTCCGCCGCCGAGTTCGCCGCCGTGGGCGTGCCCGTGGACGTCTTTGCCCTGGTGCCGCGCGGCCAGAGCGGCTCCATCGAGACGCAGGCGCGGCTCGACCACGAGCCGCTCATCGCCCCGCTCGGCCCGGGCGAGAAGGTCGGTGAGCTCACCGTGACGGACTCAGGCGGCGCGGTGCTCTCGAGCGCGCCGCTGGTGACGCTCGCGGCCGTGCCGCAGGGGGGCCTGTGGACACGCACGGTCGACACCGTATCGCTGTGGCTGCGCAAGAAGTGAGCCGCCGCCGGCACTGAGGACCTCCATGGCCGAGCCACTCCCGCTCTGTTATCTCAACGGCGGCTACCTGCCGCTCACGGACGCGCGCATCTCGCCGCTCGATCGCGGCTTTCTCTACGCGGACGGCGTTTACGAGGTCATGCCCGTGTACGGCGGCCGTCCGTTCCGTTTCGCAGCTCACGCCGAGCGGCTGATCCGCAGCCTCGCGGCGCTGCGCATGCAGGATCCGCACACGCGCGACGAATGGCGCGCGATCCTCGGCGCGCTCGTCGAGCGCAACGGCGGCGGCGATCAGTACATCTACTGGCAGGTGACGCGCGGCGCCCAGTATGGCCGCACCCATGCGCCGCTCCCCGACATCCCGCGCACCGTGTTCGCCTTCTGCGCGCCGCTCCCGCAGGTGAGCGCGGCGACGCTCGCCGACGGCATCGCCTGCATCACGGCGGCCGATACCCGCTGGGCGCGCTGCGACGTGAAATCCGTGGCGCTGCTCGCCAACGTGCTGCTGCGGCAGGAGTCGATCGACGCCGGCGCCGCCGAGACCATCCTGTTGCGCGACGAGGAGCTCACCGAGGCCTCGGCGTCCGCCGTGCACGTGGTGATCGGCGGCGAGGTCCTGACCCCGCCCAACTCGCAGCGCATCCTCCCGGGCACGACGCGCAGCGTCGTCGAGGAGATGGCGGCGCGCGCGGGGCTGCGCTGGCGGGCCGCCGCGGTGAGCGAGGCGCAGCTGCGCGCCGCGGAGGAGATCTGGATCTCGGCCGCGACGCGCGAGGTGCAGGCGGTGACGCGCCTCGACGGCCGCGCCGTCGGCAGCGGCAAACCCGGGCGCCACTGGCGCGCGGTGTACGAAGAGCTGCAGCGCTACAAACGCGAGCTGGCAGGGACGCCATGGTAGTGCCTTGAGCGCAGAATCCCGCGCCGTCTTCATCAGCTACGCGTCCCAGGACGCGGCAGCGGCGCGGCGTATCTGCGCGGCGCTGCGCGCCGCCGGAATCGAGGTGTGGCTCGATCAGAGCGAGCTGCGCGGCGGCGATGCCTGGGACCAGAAGATCCGCCAGCAGATCCAGGACTGCGCGCTCTTCATCCCGGTGATCTCATCCAACACGGCGCAGCGCCCCGAAGGCTACTTCCGCCTCGAGTGGACGCTCGCCGACCAGCGCACCCAGAGGATCTCGCGCAGCAAAACCTTCATCGTGCCGGTGAGCGTCGATGCGACCCCGCTCGCCGCCGCCGACGTGCCCGAGTCCTTCGTCCGCGTGCAGTGGACACGGCTGCCGGGCGGCGAGACCCCGCCGGAATTTGCGCAGCGCGTCGCGGCGCTGCTCGGCGCCCCCGCGCCGGCAGCGCCCACGGCGGCAGCG
>JASHVF010000167.1 GCA_030039615.1 Gammaproteobacteria bacterium
CGCGGCAATTCCCCGATTCTCTCGTGGAGCTCGATCGAGGAGCTCGAAGGCAAGCTCCGCCAGCTGGGGTTGGTGGGCCGCTGAGATGAGGCGATACCTCGATGCGCCGCGGGGCCGTACACTCGCCGTGCTGTCGGGGGCGCTGGTGGTGCAGTCAAACGGGGGGCGAACCATGTCAGGTCGCAGAGCAATCGGGCCGATCCGGGTTATCGAGCCATCCGGCAGTCCGCGCTGAAGGCACGCCCGATGCGCACTGTCCGCTTCGCGCAGGCCGCGTTCGCACTTGCCTCGGCGGGCCTCGCCGTCTTCAGTGTCGCGTACGGCGATTTCCCCTGGGAGGCGAAGTCGATGCTGGTGGGGCTGCCGTGGCGCGCTGCGTGGGTCGATGGATCCGCGCTGATCCTCCTCCTCGCCAGCGGCGGACTCTGTTGGTCCCGCACGGCCTCGCCGAGCCTCCTGACGATTGGCGCCTACCACGCGGTCGGGGTCCTGCTGTCCATACCGCCGATCATCGCGCGGCCGCTCAGCATGGAAACCTGGTATCCGTGCTGCGAATCGCTGACGCCGCTCGCCGGCGCATGGATCCTCTATGCGATGCTGCGACGGCAGAACGCCGCATCGGCGCTGGTCGCTGAAGGCGCCGTGCGCCCGGCGCAGGTGCTGTTCGGACTCACTTGCGTCTTCTACGGATGGTCACATTTTGTCTACGCCGACTACACCGCCAGCATGGTGCCCGGCTGGCTGCCGGCTCGCCTCGCCTTCGCGTACCTCACCGGCCTCGGGCACGTTGCCGCGGGGCTGGCAGTCATCTTCGGGCTCCTGCCGCGTCTCGGGGCGACCCTCGAAGCCCTCATGATGAGCCTGTTTGGTCTTCTGGTCTGGGTGCCGAGCCTGTTCGCGCACCCGCGGCCGAAGTGGGCGGGATCGCCGCAGAATCAATGGTCGGAGCTGGTCATAACGCTGGTGCTGGCGGCCGCGGCCTGGGTTGTCGCAGATTCCTGCGCAGGTCGCTCCTTCGGTCTGCCTGCGCGTGCGCGCGCGGACGCGCGCGCTTAGGTCGCTTCCTTGTCGCACGAGCCCTCAGCTCCAGGCCGCGCCTCATCCGAGATCTGGATCGGGCTCGATACCGGCGGCACCTATACCGACGCCGTGGCGCTCGACGGCGAGCGCCGCGTCATCGCCGCCGCCAAGGCGCTGACTACGCACTGGGACCTCGCGCTCGGGCTCGGCGCGGCGCTGCGCGCGGTGCTGGCGCGGCTCGAGGCGGGGCGCGAGCGGGTGGCGCTGGTCTCGGTGTCGACCACGCTCGCCACCAACGCCGTAGTCGAGAGCCGCTTCAGCCCGATCTGCACCATCCTCATCGGCTTCAACGAGCAGATGGTCGAGCGCTCGGGGCTCAAGCGCGACGGCGGCGGCGCGATCGTGCGCGTGCGCGGCGGCCACGAGGCGACCGGCGAGGAGGCCGAGCCGCTCGATGAGGCGGCCATCGAGCGCGCGGTGCGCGAGTTTGCGCCGCAGGTCGCGGCCTTCGCCGTCGCGGGCATGTTCTCGGTGCGCAATCCGGCGCACGAGCTGCGTGCGCGCGAGTGCATCCGCGCTCACTGCGCCAAGCCCGTCACCTGCAGCTCCGAGCTCTCCTCGCAGCTCGATGCGCCGAAGCGCGCGCTGACCGCGGCGCTCAATGCGCGCCTCACGCCGCAGATTCGCTCGCTGCTCGAGGCCCTCGGGCAGGTGCTCGAGCACGAGCGCCTCGATGCGCCGGTGATGGTTGTCAGGGGCGACGGGACGCTGATCCGCGCCGAGGTCGCTCTCGAGTACCCGGTCGAGACGGTGCTGTCGGGCCCCGCGGCGAGCGTCGTCGGGGCGGGGTTCCTGAGCGGCCTCGAGGATTTCGCGGTTGCGGACATGGGCGGCACCACCACCGACGTCGCCATCGTGGTCGGCGGGCGGCCGGTGGTGCGCGAGGAGGGCGCCGTGATCGCCGGCTGGCGCACCATGGTCGAGGCGATCGACGTGCGCACCTGCGGCCTCGGCGGCGACAGCGAGGTGCACCTCGACCGCGAGGGACAGCTGCGCGTCGGTCCGCGCAAGGCGATGCCGCTCGCGCTCCTGGCGGCGCGCTTTCCCGAGGTGCTTGCGGACCTGCGCAAGCTCGCCGCCAGCGAGCGGCCGCCGCTCTACGCCGGCAGGTTCGCCTTCCGCAACCCCGGGCGCGATCCCGGCGGCCATCTCGATCGGCTCGAGCAGCGGGTGTGGGAGTCACTGAGCGAGGCGCCGCGACGGCTCGGCGACGCCGCCCGCACCATGCAGGGTGTCGAGGCGATACGCAGGCTCGTCGATCGTGGACTCGCAACCGTCGCCGCCTTCACCCCGAGCGATGCCATGCACGTGCTCGGCCGCCAGCACGACTGGAACGTCGAAGCGGCGCGCCTCGGCGCCGCGATCCTCGCTCTCGAGGAGCGCAGCATCCGCGCGCGCGCTCAGGGCGATACGCCGGAGAGCATCTGCGAGCGTACCTACGAGCACGTCGTGCGGGAGGCGGCCCGGGTGGTACTGCAATGCGCGCTCGCCCAGGATCCCGGCATCGAGCCGAGTCACGGCCGCTGGGGGCCGCTCGCGCCGCTGCTCGAGGACGTGGTGAGCGGGCGTCGCTTCTCGCGTCTGCTCGATGCCTCCATCCGGCTCGCGCTGCCGCTGATCGCGGTCGGGGCGCCGGCCGCGTCTTACTATCCGGAGGTCGCGCGCCGCCTCGGTGCGCAGCTCACGGTGCCCGAGCACGCCGCCGCCTGCAACGCCGTCGGCGCCGTCGCCGGCGTCGTCTCCGAGACGCGCGAGGTGCTGGTCAACCAGCCCTCGCTCGACGTGTTCCGCGTTCACGATCCCGCCGGCAACCGCGACTACCCGGATGCGCAGCAGGCGATCGAGCATGCCAGACAGGTATCGCGCGAGTTGGCGCTGACGGCCGCGCGGCGCGCCGGCGCGCGCGACCCGCACGTGGAGACTTCCGTGATCGAGCGCCGCGCGCAGGCCGGCAACGGCTCGCAGGCCGACTATCTCGCCGAAGCCACCGTCCGCTCCCGCGCCACCGGCCGACCGGCAAGCCATGCGCGCGGCTGACTACGATGTGATCGTGATCGGCTCCGGGCACAACGGACTGGTGTGCGGGGCATACCTCTCGAGGGCGGGACTGCGCACGCTGGTGCTCGAGCGCCGCGAGCTCCTCGGCGGCGCCGCGGTGACCGAGGAGTTTGCGCCGGGCTTTCGCGCCTCGCGCTTCTCCTACGTGATGAGCCTGCTGCATCCGCGCGTCATCCGCGACCTCGAGCTGCGCGCCTGCGGCCTCGAGGTGCTGCCGGCGAACGACCTGTTCTGTCCGCTCGGCGGCGATGCCTACATCGTCTACAGCGACGACCTGCAGAAGACCCAGGCGGAGTTCGCGCGCTTCTCGCGCCACGATGCCGAGGTCTACCCGCAGTTTTCCCGGCACCTCGAGGAGGCCGCACGGCTGGTGCGCGGGCTGCTGTTCGAGACCCCGGTTGATCCGAGCCGTCGGCGCTGGCGCAATTTCCGCGAGGCGGCGGCACTGCTGTGGCGGCAGCGGACCATCGGCGACCGCATGTACCGCCTCATCGACCTCCTCACCCAGAGCGCCTACGACTACCTCTCGGTCTGGTTCGAGAGCGACGTGGTGAAGTCGGTGCTCGGCTACTACGCTTGCATCGGCACCTTCGCCGGGCCGCGCTCGCCCGGCACCGCCTACGTGATCCTGCATCACCTGATGGGGGAGCACGCGGGCGCCGGCGGCTGGGGCTTCATCCGCGGCGGCATGGGTGCGATCACGCAGTCGATCGCGCGCTCCGCGCAGCGCTTCGGCATGGAGGTTCTCACCGGCGCGCCCGTCGCCGAGGTGCTGGTCGGGAACGGACGCGCGCGCGGCGTCCGCACCGCCGACGGGCGCGAGTTCAACGCGCGCGTCGTGGTCTCGAACGCCAACGCCAAGACGCTGTTTCGCCAGCTCGTGGCCCCGCAGCATCTGCCGGCCGAGCTGCTCGCGGACATCGACGCATTCCGCACCTTCTCGAGCGCCTTCAAGATGAACATCGCCGCCGAGGCGCCGCCCGCCTACCGGGCCTTCGACCCGCAGCGCGCCGGCTTTGCCTATCCGACCTACGTGCACCTCGCGCCGGGCATCGACTACCTCGAGCGCGCCTACGACGACGCCAAGTACGGCTGGTATTCGCGCCAGCCGTTCCTCACGCCGGTGGTGCCGACCATCGTCGACGATTCGCTCGCCCCGCCCGGCAAGCACGTCGTCAACGTATTCGGCGGACATGCGCCCTATGCCTTGCGGGGCGGCGCCGACTGGGCGGCGGAGAAGCCGAACCTGGCGCGCGCCGCATTTGCGGTGCTCGACGAGCTGGCGCCCGGCTTCTCCAGGCAGGTGATCGACTTCGAGTTGCTGGTGCCGCCGGACCTCGAGCGTATCGTCGGCCTGCCGCAGGGGCACATCTTTCACGGCGAGCTGAGCGCCGACCAGCTCTTCTGGCAGCGCCCGGCGCCGCACTGGGCGGACTACCGCACTCCGGTCCGCGGCCTCTACCAGTGCGGCTCCTCGACCCATCCGGGCGGCGGGGTCTCCGGCATTCCCGG
>JASHVF010000168.1 GCA_030039615.1 Gammaproteobacteria bacterium
CGTCTGACGGTGCACAACCCGGTGTCCGAGGGGGCGCTGGCCCCCGAGTTCCTGGCCCAGGGTTACGACGCCGTATTGCTCGCCGAGCAGTGGCCTGGCGGCCGGGGCCTCGCGTGGGCACGCGAGCTTGCGGCACGCGCGGGCTTCGCGCCCATCGTCCTGATGCGCGGCGGCGCCGATGCCGCGGCCGCCAGCGATGCGGCGGCGCTCGGCGCCTGGTCGGTGAGCGGCGAGGAGCTCGACGGCGAGGAGTTCCAGCGCGTGCTGGCCGCCGCCGAGCAGCGCGCGGCCCACGCGCGTGCGCTGTGGCGCTCGAGCCAAGCCGGACGCGAAGCGCAGCGCTTCGGCGACGCCTTCATCCGTGGCTACCGCCGCGTGCGGCGTCTGGCCGCGGGCCGGCTCACCGATCTCTACGTCGGCGAGAGCGAGAGCGCCGGCACGCTGGTGGCGCTCAAGGTGGCCCGTGACCGCTCCGAGCAGCACGAGCCGACCGATATCTTCGGCCGCTTCCTGCAGGAGTACGAAATCGCGCAGCGCATCGCCGCGCCCGGAGTCGTGCGCCTCTACGACCTCGGCGTGAGCGACGAGCACGCCTGGCTCGTCATGGAGTACTTCCCGCTCGGCGACCTGCGGCGGCGCATGCGCGCCGCCCCGCTCACGCCGCGCGAAGCCCTGCTATATGCGATCGAGGTGGCGCGGGCGCTCGGGAGCGTGCACGCCGCCGGCGTGCTGCATCGGGACCTCAAGCCCGGCAACGTCATGCTGCGGAACGACGGCAGTATTGCGCTGATCGACTTCGGCCTCTCCAAGGACACGGCGCTCGAACAGGATGCGACCGACAGCGGCACGATTTTCGGCACGCCGCACTACATGAGTCCGGAGCAGGGCCACGCCGAGCCGATCGACGTGCGCAGCGATCTCTACAGCCTCGGCGTGATGGTCTACGAGATGCTCACCGGGGAGAAACCGTATCGCGCCGACAATCCCATGGCGATCGTTTACAAGCACCGCAAGGAGCCGGTGCCGCGGCTGCCGCCGCGGTGCGCGGCGCTGCAGCCGCTGATCGAGCGGCTGCTCGCCAAGGCACCGGCGGATCGCTTCGCGAGCGCCACCGAGGCGGCCCAGGCGCTCACGCGCGCGCTCGGGAAGTGGCTGGCGCACGAGGCGCGCGCGTGAGCACGATCCTCGCGGCGGCGACCCCTGCCGGCTGGACCGAGGCGGCCCTCGCCTCGCTCCCCGGGCTGCTCGTCGATCACGCCAACTGTGAGAAGAAGGCCGCTTCCAGCGCCTTGGCGCTGATGTTTGCCTATCCCGAGGACCGGACCCTGTCGCTCGCGCTCGCGCGCCTGGCACGCGAGGAGCTGCGTCACTTCGAGCAGGTGCAACGCGCTATCGCGGAGCTCGGGGTGAGCGCGGTCCGCCAGCGCCCCGGGCGCTATGCACAGGAGCTGCGTCGGGCACTGCGCAGCAGCCACCCGGCGCGCAAGCTCGACCAGCTGCTGGCAGCGGCGCTGATCGAGGCGCGCTCCGCCGAGCGCTTCACGCTGCTCGCACCCCGGCTCTCGGGAACGCTCGGCGAGCTGTACGCGCAACTCGCGCTTTCCGAGGCGCGCCACTTCGAGCTGTATATCGGATTTGCGCGCGCCTGCGCTCCCGGGGAATGGCGGGCGCGACTCGCCGAGCTCGCCGTCCGGGAGGCCGAGCTGGCCACCCAGCCCGATTCCGAGCTGCGCTTCCATTCAGGTCCGCCCCCCGCGGCACACTAACATTCTGTTACAACACGGCCGGCACGAAATCCGCTGTCGACTGTCTGTTCGCCCGGTATCCTCGCCCACACGGACCGCCCTGCAATGAACGACCGACCTCATCTGCTGATCGTGGACGACGACCGCGAGATTCGCGGGCTCCTGGCCCAGTACCTGGAGAAACACGACTTCCGCACCACCGCGGTTCCCGACGGCAAGGAGATGCGCCGCGTGCTCGAGCGCTCGCACGTCGATCTGCTGGTGCTCGACCTGATGCTGCCGGGCGAGGACGGCCTGTCGCTGTGCCGCGAGCTGCGCGGCCGCTCGCAGCTTCCCATCATCATGCTGACCGCGCGCGGCGAGGACGTGGACCGCATCGTCGGCCTGGAGCTCGGCGCCGACGACTACGTTGCCAAGCCCTTCAACCCGCGCGAGCTCCTCGGGCGCATCAAGGCGGTGCTGCGCCGCTCGGCGCACGCGCCGCGCGATCCGAGTCCCGACACGGTGCGCTGCTTCCTGTTCGGCGGTTGGCGGCTCGACACGGTGACACGCACGCTGACGGACGCGGCCGGCAAGGAGGTCGCACTGAGCGGCGCCGAGTACCGGCTGCTGGCGGTGCTGCTCGCCGCCGGCAACCGTGTGCTGACGCGCGCCCAGCTCACCGAGATCCTGCGCGGGCGCGATGCCGACCCCTTCGACCGCAGCATCGACGTGCGCATCAGCCGCCTGCGCCAGATACTCGGCGACGACGCCCGCGCGCCGCAGATCATCAAGACCGTCTATGGCGAGGGCTATGTCATCGGCGTCAGCGTCGAGAGCCAATGAGTCGCGCAACACGCTGAGGCTCTGGCCGCAGTCGCTGTTCGGACGACTGATCGCCGCCTCGGTGCTCGCCGTGCTGCTGTCGCAGGCGGCCGCCCTGGTGCTGATCGCCCAGGAGCGCGAGCACTTCGTCCTGCAGAGCAGCGTGCGCGAGTGGACGCGGCGCATTGCCGAGACTGCGCTGATGCTCGAGCCGCTCGGCGCTGCCGAGCGCGCCACTGCGATTGCGCAACTGTCGGCGCCGCGCGGGTCGCGGCACTTCCATGCGCCGGCGCCGGACGAGCCGCTGCGCGCCCCGCGCGGTCCGATGGATCCGCCGCGCGCCTACGTACGCGTTCCGCTGCTCACCGACTTCGAACGCACGCTGAAGGAGCAGCTGCAGGCGGCGCTCGGCACCGGCTTCGAGGTGAGCGTCGAGCGCACGCCCGATCCGAACCGCCCGGCGATCACGCTGCCGGTGCCGTTCTACGAGGCGCGCGAGCTGGCTGCTGACCAGGCGAGCGCGCAGCGCTACGACGTCACGGTGCGCTTCGCCGACGGCGACACGGCGCTGTTCCGCGTGGTGCGCATGCCGGGCGGGGCGCTGCTGCCGCGCAACCTGCTGGTCAACCTGCTGCTGCTGCTGGCGATCCTGGTGATCGCGCTGTACGCCGCGGCGCGCAACATCACGCGGCCGTTGTCGGCGCTGGCGCGCGCCGCCGACAGCGTCGGCCGCGAGGCGCGTCCGCAGCGGCTGCCGGAGCGCGGCGCGCGCGAGCTGCGCCGTGCGGCGCGCGCCTTCAACACCATGCAGGACCGGCTGTACCGCTATCTCGACAGCCGCAGCCGTGTGCTGGCGGCGATGTCGCACGACCTGAAGACGCCGCTCACCCGTCTGCGGCTGCAGGTGGAGACGATCGACGATCCGGCGCTGCAGGATCGTATGATCAAGGAGCTCTCCGAGATGGAGGACATGGTGCGCGAAGCGCTCGCCCTGTTCCGCGGACTCGATGACGGCGAGCCGGCCGCGCCGCTCGACATCAACGAGCTGCTCGCGGGACTGCGGCAGCGGTTCGCCGAGGCGGGGGCGTCCGTCAGCGTGAGCGGGCGGGCGCTCGCACCCTTCACCGGCAAGGCGCAGGCGCTCAAGCGCTGCCTGACGAATCTGCTCACCAACGCCATCAATTTCGGCGCGCGCGCCGAGATCCTCGTCGAGGACGACGCCGAGCTCGTCATTCGCGTGCGCGACCACGGCCCGGGTATCCCGCCGGCGGAGCTCGAGCGGGTATTCGAGCCCTTCTATCGCCTCGAGTCCTCGCGCAACCGGGACAGCGGGGGCACCGGCCTCGGTCTCACCATCGCGCGCGACATCGCCCAGGCTCACGGCGGGACGCTGACGCTCAGCAACCTGCCGCACGGGGGGCTCGAGGCGGCGCTGGTGCTGCCGCGGCGATAATTCAAATGGGACGGGCGGATGCCGCGGCCGGAGGGCGCCCTTTTCGGGGCCTTGACACTCCTTCACACTTGCTCACGGCGCCGTTCGCGGCAGTCATTAGCCTAGATCTGCGGGCGGCTTTTCCAGTTAACGGACCCGCGTGAGGAGATGGTTCATGAAAGCGTTGATGAAGGCTTCGGTGGTGGCAGTCGCCGCGTTGTGGGCGGGCCTCGCCCTGGCGCAGACGGCCTCGACCGGCGGTGCGTCGAGTCACGTGGATAAGCTGGCCGTCCTGCTCGATCTGACCGCCACGCAGAAGGGGCAGGTGCAGACGATCCTGGAGGCCGAGCACGCACAGATGAAGGCGCTGTTCGAGCAGGCCAAGGCTGCCGCGGGTGGTGGTAAGCCCGACTTCCAGGCGGTGCACGCCGCGCATCAGCAGATCGCCCAGGACACGCTCACCAAGCTGTCGACGGTGCTCAACGCCACGCAGCTGACGAAGTACCAGACGCTGCAGCAGATGCACCGTGGCTTCGGTCATCGTGGCGGACCGGGCGGCGCGCCTGGCGCGTCGAGCAGCCAGAACTGACCCCCCGAGATCAGCTGCGCGGGCTGACCGCCGGTACCCCCCTACCGCGGCAGCTCGCGCAGCCGATACTCGCCCCGCTCGCAGCTCAGGTAGCTCCCCTGCTCGTACCAGGCGCCCAGCACGATGCGCTGGGCTGCGCTGCCATCGACGATCGTCTCGTGTACACCCGGCCGGTGTGTGTGGCCATGGATCATGCGGCGCACGCGGCAGGTGCGGAACGCGGTCGCGACGGCTTCACCGTTCACGTCCATGATGTAGGGTACGGTGCGCGCCGTGTGCGCGCGGCTGCCGGCACGGACTTCGTCCGCGAGCGCCTCGCGGTGTGCCAGCGGCAGCGCCAGGAACCGCTGCTGCCAGTGTGGCTGCCGTACGATGCTGCGCAGCTCCTGGTAGGAATGATCGTCGGTACATAAGGCGTCGCCGTGTGTGAGCAGCACCGGCTCGCCGTCGAGCTGTGCGACCACCGGATCCGCGAGCAGCCGGCAGCCGCTGCGCGCGGCGAAGCCCGGCCCGAGGAGGAAGTCGCGGTTGCCGTGCATCACGAAGCAGGGCACGCCGCCGGCGGTGAGTGTGCGCAGCGCCGCGCACACGCGCAGCGCGGCGGGAGTGCGATCGTCGTCTCCCACCCAGCTCTCGAACAGATCGCCGAGGATGTAGAGCGCCGCG
Source organism: Gammaproteobacteria bacterium (assembly GCA_030039615.1). Lineage (GTDB taxonomy): Bacteria > Pseudomonadota > Gammaproteobacteria > Steroidobacterales > Steroidobacteraceae > 13-2-20CM-66-19. The sequence continues at coordinate 5,237 of JASHVF010000168.1, forward strand.
GCGCGCGCCGCCTCCCGCTCGAGGAACCCGAGGAACCGGGCGATGGCCGGCTCGGCATCCGCGCCCAGGTGCACGTCCGAGACAAACAGGCGCGTCACGGGCTTCGTGGCCGCGCCGCGCGCTATTTCGGCGAGAGGATCTTGGTCGGCTCGGCCGGGTTGACCGGCGCCGGTGCCGGGCTTGCCGGCGCCGCCGTGCCCGGTGTCACGACGGTGACGCTCTCGATGATCACGGGCTTCAGCGGCGCATCCGACTTGAAGGGGCCGACGGCCCCGGTGGGGGTCTCGCCGATCTTGTCGATGACGTCCATGCCCTGCACGACGCGGCCGAACACGCAGTAGCCCCAGCGGGTCGGCACCGGGTCGAGATCCGGGTTGTCGACCAGGTTGATGTAGAACTCGGCGTTGCCCGAGTGCGGCGCGGGTGCGCGCGCCAATCCCACCGTGCCGCGCTTGTTCTGCAGGCCGTTGCCCGATTCGTTGACGATGTTCTCGTGGGTGGGCTTGAGGTTCATGGTCGCGGCGTCATGGCCGCCGCCCTGGATGACGAAATTCGGCACCACGCGGTGGATCAGCGTGTTCGTGTAGAAGCCCTCCTTCACGTAGCGCAGGAAATTCGGCACGGTGAGTGGCGCGCGCTCCGGCCGCACCTCGATGACGAACTCGCCCATGTTGGTGACCACCTTCACCTGGGTGGCCGGTTCCTCGGCGCGCACGGCTGCGGTCCCGGAAAGGCACAGGAGCAGCACGGCAGCGGTGGCCAGGGGTGCGCGGGGCAGAGTGGGCATCGATCCTCCGGGGCGGTGAAAAGCGCGGCAATTGTGGCGGCGCGGCGCTGGATTCTAAGCTGCGGCGCGCATCGGCGACAGCGGTGGCGCGCACGCTCCGCCGGGCCTTTGTTGCGCTTTGCTCCTTTCCCGTAACATGGCGCCAATGAGTCAGCCGCCGGTCACCCGCTTTGCGCCGAGCCCCACCGGCGAGCTGCACCTGGGAAATGCGCGCACCGCGCTCTTCAATCTGCTGCTCGCGCGGCACGGCGGCGGCCGCTTCCTGCTGCGCATCGAGGACACCGACACCGAGCGCAGCCGCGAGGAGCACACGCGCGCGCTGCTCGCCGATCTCGAATGGCTCGGCATCGGCTGGGACGCCGGGCCCGACCGCGAGGATGCGCTGGGCCCCTACCGCCAGTCGCAGCGCGGCGCGCTGTACGCCGCCTGGTTCGCCCGGCTGGAGGAGCGCCACGCCGTATATCCCTGCTTCTGCACGCCGCCCGAGCTCGAGCTCTCGCGCCGGGCACAGCTCGCCGCCGGCAGGCCGCCGCGCTACGCCGGCACCTGCCGTGAGCTGTCGGCGACCGAGCGCGCCATGCGCGCGGCACAGGGACTCAGCGCCACGCTGCGCTTTCGCGTGCCGCCCGGTGCGCGCGTCGCGTGGCACGACCTGGTGCACGGTCCGCAGAGCTTCGCGACCGATGACATCGGCGACTTCGTGGTGCGGCGTGCGGACGGCTCGGCCGCGTTCTTTTTCTCGAACGCCGTGGACGATGCCGCGATGGGCGTGACGCTGGCGCTGCGCGGCGAAGACCATCTCGCCAATACGCCGCGGCAGCTGCTGGTGCTCGAGGCGCTCGGGCTGCACGCCCCGGCCTATGGCCACGTGGCGCTGCTCGTCGGTGCCGACGGCGCGCCGCTCTCCAAGCGTCACGGCGCCACCAGCGTGCGCGAGTACCGCGAACGCGGCTACCAGCCGCTCGCGCTCGCGAATCACCTGTTCCGCCTCGGGCATGCCACCACGCTCCAGGGCCTGCTGTCGCTCGCGGAGATGGCGCGCGGCTTCGACGCGCGCCACCTGGGGCGCGCGCCGGCGCGCTTCGACGAGCAGCAGCTCACCGTGTGGCAGAAGGACGCCGTGCATCATCTGACGCCCGAGGCCGCGCGCGGCTGGCTCGGCGGCATCCTGCCGGCGGGGCTCGATGAGCGCGCGGCGAGCGCTTTCGTCAGCGCCGTGCTGCCGAACCTGGTGCTGCCGGGCGATGCGCTGCCGTGGGTCGACATCGTGTTCGGCGGGCCGCCGCCGCTCGAGGAGGGCGGTGAGGCCGTGGTGCGCGGCGCGGGACGCGGGTACTTCGCCGCGGCGGCCGCGGCCGCCGGCGAGAGCGGCGGCGATC
>JASHVF010000169.1 GCA_030039615.1 Gammaproteobacteria bacterium
GTGCCGGCTCGCGGGGCTCGCGCCGGTGGGCGTGCTGTGCGAGGTCATGAACGATGACGGCACCATGGCGCGCCGCCCGCAGCTCGAGGAGTTCGCGCGCCGCCACGGACTGAAGCTCGGCACGATCGCCGCGCTCATCCGCCATCGGCTGCGCACCGAGCGCTCCGTCGAGCGCATTGGCGAGCAGACGGTGCAGACGGCGCTCGGGGAATTTCGTCTGTACGCCTACCAGGACCGGGTCACCCTCGAGGTGCACGTGGCGCTCGCGCGCGGCCGGCTCGATGGTCCCGAGGTGCCACTGGTGCGCGTGCACCTGCCCGACACGCTGCGCGATCTCATCGGCGTGCGCAGCGCCGCGCGTGCCTGGACCTTGCACGCGGCGCTGGCGCGCGTCGCCGAAGCCGGCAACGGCGTCGTGGTGGTGCTGCGCCAGCAGGAGTCGCCGGCCGAGCTGGCCGCCGCGCTGCGCTCGGTCAGCGCGACGCAGCCTGCTCCGGCCCCCAGCGAGGGCGCCGCGGTCGTCGGCGAAGGCGCCGTGCTGCGCACCTTCGGAATCGGCGCGCAGATCCTGAAGGACCTCGGCGTCAAACGCATGCGCGTCCTGTCGGCGCCCAAGCAGATGCACGGCATCTCGGCCTTCGACCTGGAGATCGAGGGCTATGTCGGGGAAGAGGGGTGACCGAGCCGCGGGCCATCGAGGGCGAGGTGAGCGCGCGCGGCCGCCGGGTCGCGATCGCCGCGGCGCGCTTCAACGATTTCATCGTCAGCAGTCTCCTCAAGGGTGCGACTGCCGCCTGGACGGCGCGTGGCGGGGCGGCGGCTGACCTCGCCGTGGTGCGGGTGCCCGGCGCCTTCGAGCTGCCGCTCGCGGCCAAGAAACTCGGCGCCTCGGGCCGCTACGACGCGGTGGTCGCGCTGGGGTGCGTGATCCGCGGCGACACGCCGCACTTCGATTACGTTGCCGGCGAGTGCGCGCGCGGCATCAGCCAGGCCGGCCTCGAGACCGGCGTGCCGGTGATCTTCGGCGTACTGACGGTCGAGACCGTCGAGCAGGCGCTCGAGCGCGCCGCGACCGCCGCGGGCAACAAGGGAGGGGAGGCGATGGAGGCCGCGCTCGAGATGGCCTCGCTCCTGAAGCAGCTGTGAGCGGCGCGCCGATGAGCGGCGGTGCGGCCCGCGAGTACAGCGGCGCGCGCACCGTGGCGCGCAAGCTTGCGCTGCAGGCGCTGTACCGCTGGCAGCTGAATGAAGCTCCGTGGCAGGACCTGGTGCAGGAGTTCGCCGACGCAGAGGACATGCCGCGCGCCGACCGCGACTACTTCCGTACCCTGGTCGAGGGGATCACCGGGGCGCGCGCCGCGCTCGAGTCGCGTCTCGCCGCATGCTGCGACCGCGAGCCGCGGCTGCTCGATCCGATCGAACGCGCCGTGCTCATGATCGGCCTCTACGAGCTCGAGTTCCGCAGCGAGGTTCCCTACCGCACCGCTATCAGCGAGGCGGTGCAGCTCGCACGGCGCTTCGGCGCGACCGATGGCCACAAGTACGTGAACGCGGTGCTGGACCGGGCGGCGCGCACGCTGCGACCCGCCGAGCACTGAAGTTCGCGGCGCATATGTCGCTGTCGGAAGCCGAGCTCATTGCACGCTTCTTCCGCGACTGCGGCGCGCAGCGCCACGACGTGGCGCTCGGGATCGGCGATGACGCGGCGCTGCTCGAGTGCCCGCCCGGCATGCAGCTGGTCGCCACCACCGACACGCTGGTCGCCGGCGTGCACTTCCCCGCCGCGACGCCGCCGACGGCCATCGGGCACCGCGCGCTCGCGGTGAACCTGAGCGATCTCGCCGCGATGGGCGCGCATCCGGCGTGGGCGCTGCTCGCGCTGACGCTGCCCGAAGCCGAGGAGTCCTGGCTGGCGGAGTTCGCCGCGGGCTTCGGTGCGCTGGCGCGCGCGCACGGCGTGGCGCTCGCGGGCGGCGATACCACGCGCGGACCGCTCACCATCACCGTGCAGCTCCTCGGTCATGTGCCACAGGGCCGTGCCCTGACGCGTGCCGGCGGCCGCCCCGGAGACCTGCTGTTCGTCTCCGGCTCTCCGGGCGATGCCGCCGCCGGGCTGGCGATCGAGCAGGGGCGCCTCGCCGCGCCGCCCGCGGCGGCCGCGTACCTGCGCGAGCGCTTCCTGCTGCCGACGCCGCGGGTGGCTCTCGGTGAGCGGCTGCGCGAGTACGCGCGCGCCTGCATAGACGTATCCGACGGGCTGCTCGGGGACGCGGGTAAGCTCGCCGCGGCGAGCGGTGTCGGAGTCGAAATCTCCTTCGCGGCGCTGCCGGTGTCGGTGCAGCTCACGGCGACGCTGGGCGAGCACGCGGCGCGCACGCTCGCGCTCACCGGCGGCGATGACTACGAGCTGCTGTTCGCGCTGGAGCCGGGGCGCGCCGCCGAGCTCGAGCGCGAGCTGCCGCGCGGCGAGTGGAACTACCAGCGGATCGGCGCGCTGTGCACCACGCGCGGCGCGCGCGTCTGTCACGACGGTACTGTGATGGAGTTCTCGCATTCCGGTTATCAGCACTTCAGCTGAAGTGTGCCGTGGCGCGCGCCGCGCGAGCGTGGCGCGCGCGCCGCGCGCAGCCCGGGGAGCGTGAGGCGTACATCACAGTCGCTCGAACGGCTGTCGCCGTATCCTGACGCGTCACTGGCTGTCGTCCTCAGGGCATGACGTTACCGGCTTCAAAATCGATCCCGCCCGCCAAGCCGGGCGTGCGCATGCCCGACAAGATCGGCAAGTACGCGGTCATCAAGGAAGTCGGACGCGGCAGCACCGGCGTCGTCTACCTCTCGCATGACGCGTACTACGGCCGCGACGTCGCCATCAAGGTGTACAACATGGACACCGGCGGCGACGAGGAGCGGGCGCGCATCGCGCGCAAGATGTTCCTCTCGGAGGCGCACCTGGTGGGCATGCTGCAGCACCCGCACATCCTGCCGATCTACGACGCCGGCGAGGAGAACGGCCATTGCTACATCGTCACCGAGCACGTGCATGGCGCGCGCACGCTGGCGGCCTACTGCCGTCCCGACAACCTGCTGCGCATCGACGACACCGTCGAAATTATGTTCAAGTGCGCCAAGGCGCTGCACTACGCGCACTCGCGCGGCGTGATCCACCGCGACGTCAAGCCTTCCAACGTGATGCTCACGCAGGACAGCGACGTGCGCATCATCGACTTCGGCATCGCGCTGGTGCAGGACTCCGACATCTCGCGCATCGAGGGCATCGCCGGCAGCCCCTCCTACATGTCGCCGGAGCAGGTGCAGAGCCTCGACCTCAC
>JASHVF010000170.1 GCA_030039615.1 Gammaproteobacteria bacterium
CCGCTTGATTCATTCGCGCATCGCCGGCACCGGCTCGCACCTGCCCGAGAAGGTCGTCACCAATTTCGACCTGGAGAAGATGGTCGATACCAGCGACGAGTGGATCCGCACCCGCACCGGGATCGAGCGGCGCCACATTGCCGCCGATGACGAGACCACGGTCGACCTGGCGGAAGTCGCCGCGCGGCGCGCGCTCGATGCCGCGGGCATCGCGCCGCAGGACGTCGACTTCATCGCCTTCGGCACCACCACCCCGGATCTGGTGTTCCCCAACTGCGGGGTGCTGCTGCAGGCGCGCCTCGGCTGCCGCAACGTGCCGGCCTTCAGCGTGGAAACTGCCTGCGCGGGCTTCATGTACGCGCTCTCGATCGCCGACAAGTACGTGCGCTGCGGCGAGGCGCAGCGCGCGCTGGTGATCGGCGCCGAGACGCTCTCGCGCATCACCGACTGGAACGACCGCTCGACCGCCGTGCTGTTCGCCGACGGCGCCGGGGCCGTGGTGCTCACACCGAGCGCCACGCCGGGGGTGCTTTCGACCCATCTGCATGCCGACGGGCAGTACAAGGATCTGCTCTACTGCGGCGGCGGTGTCTCGAAGGGTCTCGCGGGCGGCAAGCTCGCGATCATCATGGCCGGAAACGAGGTCTTCAAGGTAGCGGTCACCAAGCTCGGCCAGGCGGTCGATGAAACGCTCGCCGCCAACGGCCTCGACCGCAGCGCGCTCGACTGGCTGGTGCCGCACCAGGCCAATATCCGCATCATCCAGGCGACCGCGCGCAAGCTCGACATGCCGATGGAGCGGGTGATCGTGACCGTGCAGGAGCACGGCAATACCTCGGCGGCCTCGGTACCGCTCGCGCTCGACGTCGCGGTGCGCGACGGCCGGATTCAGCGCGGGCAGCTGTTGCTGCTCGAGGCCTTCGGCGGCGGATTTACCTGGGGTTCCGCGCTGGTGCGTTACTGACGGGCGAAAAAAAACGCCGCGCATGAGCGCGGCGTCTTTCATCGGCCTCAGGGACCTTTCGCTTACTTGGATACCGACCGCTTGAACATACGGTCGATTTTCTCGTTCGTCGCGTCACAGCACGACTGACTGGCATGGGCCGCAGCCAGCGCCTGGTTTGCCGTGCTCTGCGCACCACTGGCCGCCTGTCCGGCCGAGGAGGCGGCGCTGTTGGCCGCATCGGCGGCGCTCTTGGCAGCGGACGTATCGCTCTGGGCCTTGGCCAACTGGGCCTTCAGGTCGTCAATCTGTGCCTGGATGGGCTTCAGATCCGTACAACCTGCCATTCCCACCACCAGCGCCGCGGCAGCCGCAGCTTTCACAATGCTCGCGCACTTCATACAAGTCCCCTTTGGGTTGTTGATTCGGGATGCCTTGATAACCGATGCGACTCCGGTGGGCAAGTTCCGCCGTTTTCGCCGCTCGCAACTGCATCAAATTTGCCGTTGGAATGCAACTGCGAAGACCCTGATGTCTTGGGTTCGCGACAGCTGCGCGGGCGCTCGATCGCGGCGCGTCGCGCGACTCGCTGAACGGCGACTGAATGCAGTTTGGCGCATGAATTTCCGGCATGCGCGCGCATGCGAGGCGCGGCGTGTGGGTGCGAGCGGGTGTTGTTGATGTCGCGATGTCAGAGTGTTCCTTAAGAATTTGTAATTGCACTGGTTCCACCGCGACCTATACGGCGCGTGCCGCGTGAGGAGGATGCGGACGCGCGCATGGCAGGGGGTGCTGAGTGGGCTCGCGCAGTGGGGATGCGCAGTAGGCGTACGCATTGGGCATGCGCATTGGATATACGCAATGGCCGACGTGACCGATGACTTGGCCGCAGTGAGGCGCCGGCGCATCAGCATTCCAGGGCTTGCCGAAGTGCCCAATCTGGATATAATCACAGTAACTGTATATATAAACAGGCAGGCTCAAAATGTCCGACCTTACTCCCCGCCAGACACAGATCCTGCGCCTCATTCAGCGGTTCATCTCCGATACCGGCATGCCGCCCACGCGGGCTGAGATCGCCCATGAGCTCGGCTTCCGTTCGCCCAACGCGGCCGAGGAGCATCTGCGGGCACTCGCCCGCAAGGGTGTCATCGCGCTCGTGCCCGGTACATCCCGGGGCATTCAGCTGAAAGACACGATGCGCGAGCAGATAGGCCTGCCACTCATCGGCCGGGTGGCCGCCGGCAGGCCGATCTTCGCCGAGGAGAATTTCGAGGCCCGGCTCGCGATCGATCCGGAAGTCTTCCAGCCGCGGCCGCATTACCTGCTCAAGGTCACCGGCATGAGCATGAAGGACGCCGGGATCCTCGATGGCGACCTGGTCGCGGTGCATCGTACCTCCGAGGTACGCAGCCGCCAGATCGTGGTGGCGCGGCTCGAGAACGAAGTGACCGTGAAACGCTATCGCCAGGAAGGCTCGGTCGTGTGGCTGCTGCCCGAGAACAGCGACTTCGAGCCGATCAGGGTGGATCTGCGCGAACAGCCGCTGCTCATCGAGGGCGTCGTGGTGGGCGTCGTGCGCCGCGGCCGCGCGAGTGGGTTGATGTGATCTCCATGGGCTTATGGACGGCGATCCGAAGCTCGCTCGACTGCTCGAGCATCCGGCCATCTGGCGCGGCCGCAGCGCCGCTCGATTCGCGGTGCTGCCGAGTGGCTTTGCCCCACTCGATGAGCGGCTCCCCGGTAAAGGCTGGCCGCGCAGCGGGCTGATCGAGATTCTCACCGCGCGCTTCGGCAGCGGCGAGCTGCAGCTGCTGCTGCCGGCGCTCGGCGCGCTGACGCGCGCCGCCGGGGCGCGCTGGTGCGTGTGGGTCGCACCACCGTTGATGCCGTTCGCGCCGGCGCTCGCCGCGGCCGGCGTGGTGCTCGATCGCGTGGCCGTGGTCGGCGGCGCGCGGCCGCTGTGGGCTTTCGAGCAGGTGCTGCGTTCCGGCGCCTGTGATGCGGCGCTCGCCTGGGCGCGACGCCCGAAGCCGAGTGAGCTGCGCCGGCTGCAGCTCGCGGCCGAGCGGGGCCGGACTCTCGGCGTGTTGTTTCGCCCCTGGAGCGCCGCGCGCGAAGCATCCCCGGCGGTGCTGCGTCTCGGTCTCGCGCCGCTCACCGCGGGCGCATGCGTCACTCTCCTCAAAGGCCGCAGCACGGATCGCGGCGCGATCGAGCTCACCTGGCCTGAGCACCGCCCGGCGCCTCTGCAGGGTTGAGGGATGGCGCTGCTTCCCATACCTGCCGGGACGCAACCCGATGAGGCACAGTCGCCGCCCGCCGCTCCTGCGCGGCGCGCCGTGCCGCTCGCCGTGCCGGTTGTGGCGGGCGCATCCGGCGTGGTGGCAGCCGAGCTGTGGGCCGGTGTGCATCTGTCCGGACTTGCGCCGGCGGATGCGCTGCTGCGCCTCGCGCGCCGGGCTGAACGGTTCACGCCGCGCGTGAGCCTCGAGCCGCCGGATGGCCTGTTGCTCGAAGTAAGAGGCAGCCTGCACCTGTTCGCGGGCGTTACCGGCCTGCGCCGCGCCGTCACCGAGGAATGCCGCCGCCTCGGCCTGACGGCCGTGCTGGCGTTTGCGCCGACGCCGCTCGCGGCACTGGCGCTGGCGCGCGCCGGTCGGGCGCACGCCGTCCTCGAAATGAGCGCACTCGTCGGGCAGCTCGCGCCGCTGCCGCTTGCGACGCTGCGCTGGCCCGGGAAGATTTGCGAGCGTCTCGCACGCTGCGGAGTGCGCACCGTCGGTGCGGCACTGCGCCTGCCGCGCGCGGGCTTCGCGCGCCGCTTCGGCACCGCGCAGCTCGCCGTGCTCGATGCGCTCACCGGCCGCAGCCGCGATCTGCGCAGCGCCTTTCGGGCGCGCGTGCGCTTCCGCCGCCGCCGCGAGCTCACCTGCGAGCTGGAGAATCATCAGGTGATTCTCGCGACGCTCGCGCCGCTCTTTGCCGCGCTCGCTGCGTTTCTCACCGAGCGCCAGTGCGGCGTCGTCGAGCTCGAGTGTCTGCTCGACCATCGGCATGCGCCCGCGACCCGCTGCGTGCTGCGGCTCGCGGCCCCGATGGCGGATGCGCGGCGCCTGGCGGAGCTGCTCGGGGAGCGCCTCGAGAGGCTGCCGTTGCCGGAACCGGTACGCGGTTGCGAGCTGCGCAGCGCCGCGCTGGTGCCGCAGCGGCCGGACTGCCTGCATCTGTGGCAGCCCGGGGAGCACGGCGGCGGTCTCTCGAGCGAGGCGTCCGGGCTCATCGAGAGCCTGCGTGCCCGGCTGGGAGAGGACGCGATCCACGGGCTGGCTCAGCTCGAGGGACATCGGCCGGAAAAGGCCTGGGGCAAGACCGCGCCACCGGCCGCCGCCGGCTACCGCGCCGCGCCGCGGCGCCGTACCCGCTCGCCTCCCGTGATGCGCCGTCCGCTGTGGCTGCTGCCGATGCCGCGGTCGTTGCGGGTGCGGGACGGGAAGCCGCGGCGGCGCGGCCCCCTGCGCCTCATCGGCGAGCCGGAGCGTATCGAGACCGGCTGGTGGGACGGCGAGGAGATCGCGCGCGATTACTACACCGCCGCGGACATCCACGGCGTCCTGCTGTGGATATTCCGCGAGCGCGAGGCGCCGCATCACTGGTATCTCCACGGAGTGTTCGGGTGAGCGTCAGGCGAGGAGCTGCAGGCGTGAGCGCAAAAAAGGATTTTCGGGAGCGTGCGCGGCAGGATGCCGCGCCCGCAGCCTCCAGGGACGGATTCACGGCGGTCCCGAAAATCCTTTTTTTTGATCGCGCCTGCTCTTCTGACGCACCGCCTCACCCCACGCCCCGTGCGATTCAGGAGTGACGTTGCCGCGCTACGCGGAGCTGCACTGTCTGTCGAACTTCACCTTTCTGCGGGGCGCTTCCCATCCGCACGAGCTGGTGGAGCGGGCGGACGCACTCGGCTACACGGCGCTCGCGCTCACCGACGAGTGCTCGGTGGCCGGAGTGGTGCGCGCGCACATGGCGGCCAGGAACCGGCGCCTCAAGCTCATCGTTGGCGCCGAGTTCCGTCTCAGCTGTGGCCTCAAGCTCGCCGCGCTCGCGATCGACCGCGGCGGCTACGGCCGGCTCTGCCGGCTCATTACGCGTGCGCGGCGTGCGGCGGACAAGGGGCAATACACCCTGACGCGCGCCGACCTCGAGGCGGCGCCTCCCGAGGGCTGCTTCATCCTGTGGCTGCCGGGTCCGCGGATCGAAGCCGCGGAGGCACGCTGGCTCGCGGAGCGCTTCCCGGGGAAGCTGCGCATTGCGGTCGAGCTGCTGCGTGACGGGGAGGACGGCGCGCGGCTCGCGCGGCTCGCGGGCCTCGGCGCGCAGCTCGGCGTCGGGCTGCTCGCGAGCGGCGACGTGCACATGCACGTGCGTGCGCGCCGCCGCCTCCAGGATGCGCTCACCGCGATCCGCCTCAACATGCCCGTGGCGGAGGTCGGCGGGCAGCTCTATCCGAACGGCGAGCGCTACCTGCGCGAGCCGGCGCGGCTCGCACGACTTTATCCGCGAGAGCTGCTCGAGGCGGCCGCCGAGATCGCCGACGGCTGCCACTTCTCGCTCGATGAGCTGCGCTACGAATATCCGCGCGAGATCGTCCCGCCCGGAGAGACGCCCGCCGGGTATCTGCGCCGCCTGACCTGCGAGGGCGCCGCGCGGCGCTGGCCCGGCGGTATTCCGCAGACCGAGAGCACGGCCATCGAGCATGAGCTCGCGCTGATCTCTGAGCTCGGCTACGAGCCGTACTTCCTCACCGTGTACGACGTCGTCGCCTTTGCGCGTTCCAGGGGGATTCTGTGCCAGGGCCGCGGTTCGGCCGCCAACTCGCGCGTGTGTTACTGCCTCGGCGTCACCTCGGTCGACCCGCAGCGCGGCGCGGCGCTGCTCTTCGAGCGCTTCATCTCGCGCGAGCGCAACGAGCCGCCCGACATCGACATCGACTTCGAGCATGAGCGGCGCGAGGAGGTGCTGCAGTACGTCTACAACAAGTACGGCCGCGAGCGCGCCGCGCTCGCCGCGACCGTCATCATGTACCGGCCGCGCAGCGCGCTGCGCGATCTCGGCAAGGTCTTCGGTCTGACGCCAGAGGAGAGCGGGCGGCTCGCCTCGGTCATGCAGTGGTGGGATGGCAGTACCACGATCCCCGAGCGGGTGCGCGCGGCCGGATTCGCCATCGACGCTGCGCTCCTCGGGCGGCTGCTGCCGCTCGCCGCCGAGCTGACCGCCTTCCCGGGCTTCCCCCGCCACCTGTCGCAGCACGTCGGCGGCTTCGTCATCGCGCAGGGGCTGCTCGAGGAGCTGGTGCCGATCGAGAACGCCGCCATGCCCGAGCGCACCGTCGTGCAGTGGGACAAGGACGACCTCAACGATCTCGGGCTCCTCAAGGTCGATCTGCTGGCGCTCGGCATGCTGACGGCGCTGAAACGCGCCTTCGCGCTGGTGAACGACTTCCGTGGCACGCATTACGGGCTCGGCGAGCTTCCCGCGGAGGATCCGCGCGTCTACGACATGATCTGCCGCGCCGACACGATCGGCGTGTTTCAGATCGAGTCGCGCGCGCAGATGGCGATGCTGCCGCGCCTGAAGCCCCGCAACTACTACGACCTCGTCATCGAGGTTGCGATCGTGCGCCCGGGTCCGATTCAGGGCGACATGGTGCACCCCTACCTGAGGCGCCGCTGCGGGCTGGAGCCGGTCGAGTACCCCGGCGAGGAAGTGCGCGCGGTCCTGCACCGCACTCTCGGCGTGCCGCTCTTCCAGGAGCAGGTCATGCAGATCGCGATCGTCGCCGCGGGCTTCACGCCCGGGGAGGCGGACGCGCTGCGCCGGGCGATGGGTGCGTGGAAGCGCACCGGCGGCCTGGATGCCTTTCGTGCCCGACTGCTGACGGGAATGCACGACAAGGGCTATCCGGATGAGTTTGCCGAGCGCATCTACCGGCAGATGGAGGGCTTTGGCGACTATGGCTTTCCCGAGGCGCATGCCCTCAGCTTCGCGCTGCTGGTGTATGACTCGGCGTGGCTCAAGTGCTTCGAGCCCGCGGCCTTTACCTGCGCGCTGCTCAACAGCCAGCCGATGGGCTTCTACGCACCGGCGCAGCTGGTGCGCGATGCGCGTGCCCACGGCGTCGAGGTGCGTCCGGTGGATGCCTGCGTCTCGCTCTGGGACTCGACGCTCGAGCGCCACGCCGACGGCGCGCCGGCGCTGCGCCTGGGTTTGCACCTGGTGAAGTCGCTGTCGCTCGCCGGGGCGCTGCGTCTCATCGAAGCGCGGACACGGCGCGCCTTCGACAGCGTGGCGGATCTCGCCACGCGCGCCGGCCTCGACCGGGGCGACCTGGAAGCGCTGGCCGCAGCCGGGGCGTTCGCCGCGTTGAGCGGCAATCGGCACCTCGCTTTCTGGGAGGTCGCCGGCAGCGAGCGGCCGCTGGCGCTCGCGGCCGCGGAGCCGGCGAGCGTCGCGGAAGGCCGGCCAATGCTCGCCGCGCCGACCGAAGGGCAGCAGATCGTCGCCGACTACGCCTCGCTCGGGCTGACGCTCGGCCGGCATCCGCTGGCGCTGCTGCGCGCGCGGCTGCGCGCCGCTGCGCTGCTGTCGGCGGGTGAGCTGCACGCAGCCGAGAGCGGGACCGCGGTGCGCACCGCCGGCATCGTGCTCATGCGTCAGCGTCCGGCCACCGCGAGCGGCGTCACCTTCCTCACGCTCGAGGACGAGAGCGGCCAGGTGAACGTCATCGTGTGGGAGCGCGTCGGGCGCGCGCAGCGCCGCGCGCTCATCGAATCGCGGCTGCTCGAGGTGCACGGCGAGCTGCAGAGCCAGGAGGGCGTCACGCATCTGATCGCGCGGCGGCTCATCGATCGTACGGCGCTGCTCGGGCAGCTCACCACGCGCTCGCGCGACTTCCACTGAAGCGGCGCGCGCATTCGCTCAGCTCACGCTCACGGCCGGCGGGACCGGAAAGGGGAGGCCTCAGCCGCGCGGCTTGGAGCGGCCGCCGCGGGGACGTTCCCCGTCCAGGCCGATCTCGTAATCCTCGAAGTCGCTGGTGAGCTCGGCCGTATGCTTCTCCTCGAGCAGCCGCTCGAGGCGGCGCCACGCGGGATCGCCGGCCTTCTGCCCGCGGCGCTTGGCCAGATCGAGGTCCTTGATGACCTGATCGAGGTCCACGTCGCCGTCACCGACGACGGGCTCGTCGGCTTCTTCGTCCTCGAATTCGTCCGATTCCGGCTTCTCGCTCATGCGGGACGACTGTCCGGCAGGAATTGACGGCGCGAACTTAAATCAGATCCCCCGGCGACCGCAATCTGGCAGGTGTGGTTTTTGTGACCGGTGCCCGGAATGGCCTCAGTGGATGAGGTTGTTCATCTCGAAGATGGGTAGGAGCATTGCAAAAACGATGCCCATGACGAACATCCCCATGAGGACGATCAGCATGGGACCGAGCAGCCCCACCATGGCGGCGAGCAGCGCATCGAGCTCGCGTTCCTGGCTGATGGCGGCACGCTCCAGCATGCTCTCGAGCTCACCGCTCGACTCGCCGCTCGAGATGAGGTGAATGGTCATCGGCGGGAACATACGGCTCACGGCCAGCGAGCGGCCGATCGGTGCGCCCTCGCGTACGCGCGCGGCCGCGTCCGCCACCGCGTCGCGCATCGGCAGGTTGGTGACCACCTCGCCCGAGATCCGCAGCGCCTCGAGCACCGGCACGGCGCTCGCGGACAGAATGCTGAAGGTGCGGGTGAAGCGCGCGGTGTTGAAGCCGCGGGACAGCTTGCCGACGATCGGCACGGTGAGCAGGAAGCGCTGCACGCGGCGCTTGGCCGCCGGGTCACGCAGCCAGCGCCGGAACAGCCATACCGCGGCGACCGCCGCCACCAGCAGGTACAGCCCGTTGTGGCGCAGGAAGTCGCTGGTGTTGATCAGCACGCGCGTGATCAGCGGCAGCTTGCCTTTGGCGGACTCGAATACCGCGACCACCTTCGGCACCACGAAGACCAGCAGCCCCGAGACGATGGCAAAGCACATGATCGTGAGCACGATCGGGTAGAGCAGCGCCGCGAGCACCTTCTGGCGGATCTGCTCGCGGCTCTCGGTGTATTCGGCGAGCCGCTCGAGTACGTTGTCGAGGTGCCCGGACTGCTCGCCGGCCGCGACCGTGGCGCGGTAGATCTCGGGAAACACCCGCGGGAATTCCGCGAAGCCGTCGGCGAGCGTATGGCCTTCCATGACGCGCGAGCGCACGCCGAGCACGATGCTCTGCACGCGCGGCTTCTCGGTCTGCTGCGAGACAGCGAGCAGCGACTCCTCGAGTGGCAGCCCGGCGCGCACCAGCGTGGCGAGCTGGCGCGTGAAGAGCGCGAGGTCGGTCGAGGAGACGCGCCGCAACAGGCTGAAGGAGCGCTGCGCCTTCGCCTCCTTCTGCGCCACCTCGGCCACCGTGACCGGCAGCAGCTGCTGCTCGCGCAGCAGCTGGCGGATGTGGCGCGGGGTGTCGCCCTCGAGGATGCCCTTGCGTTCCTTGCCCGCGGGATCGAGCGCCGTGTATTCGAACGCACCCATGGTCTATTGGCCGAAAGTCGCCGGAGGCGCTTTCGGCAGAGGGCGCCTGCGCCTCATTTGAAGCCGGGGCAAAAGGGCGCTGCAGACGCAGCGCGGCCTGCGGCCCTTTTGCCCCTCGCTGGCAAGTCGCGGGCTCCGTATGGGAATCATCAGTCTTCGCGCGTGACTCGCAGGATTTCCTCGAGGGTGGTCTCGCCGCGCAGCACGCGGGCGCGGCCGTCGTCGCGGATGGAGGGCGTGCTGAGGCGCGCGTGCCGCTCGATCTCCTGCTCCGAGACCCCGTCGTGAATCATGGTGCGCATCGTGTCATCGACCACGATGAGCTCGTAGATGCCGGTGCGGCCGCGGTAGCCGCCGCTGGCATCGCGCCCCGGCCGATAGAGCGTCGGGGACGGCTCATCCGGCGCCAGGTTCAGCAGCCGCCGCTCGCGCTCGCCGGCCTTGAAGGGCTCCTTGGAGTCCGGGCTGAGGACCCGCACCAGGCGTTGCGCCAGGACCCCGATGAGGCTCGAGGACAGCAGGAAGGGCTCGATGCCCATGTCGCGCAGGCGCGTGAAGGCTCCCGCGGCCGTGTTGGTGTGCAGCGTCGAGAGCACCAGGTGTCCGGTGAGGCTCGCCTGGACTGCGATCTGTGCGGTCTCGAGGTCGCGGATCTCACCGATCAGCACCACGTCCGGATCCTGGCGCAGGATCGCGCGCAGACCGCGCGCGAAGGTCATCTCCACCTTGGTGTTGACCTGGGTCTGGCCGATCCCGTCGATGTAGTACTCGATCGGGTCCTCGACCGTCATGATGTTCTGGGTGTTGTCGTTGAGGCGCTCGAGCGCGGCGTACAGCGTCGTGGTCTTGCCGGAACCCGTCGGGCC
>JASHVF010000171.1 GCA_030039615.1 Gammaproteobacteria bacterium
GATCTTGCGCAATGACGCCTCGATGAAACCCTGGCCGCTGAAGCCGGGATTTACGCTCATGACGAGCACCAGGTCGACCTTGTCGAGCACGAACTCGAGGACCTCGAGCGGCGTGGCCGGATTGAGCGCCAGTCCCGCCCGACAGCCTGCGGCACGAATCAGCTGCAGCGTGCGGTCTACGTGCACGGAGGCCTCGGGATGGAAGCTGATGACGTCGGCGCCCGCGGCGGCGAAGCCGTCGATGAGCGCGTCAACCGGCTGCACCATCAGGTGCACGTCGAGGGGTACACGCTTGCCCGACGGCAGCGCGCGATAGGACTTGAGCGCCGCCGCCACCATCGGACCCATCGTCAGGTTGGGGACGAAATGATTATCCATGACGTCGAAATGGATCCAGTCGGCGCCGGCAGCAATGACATCGGCGACCTCCTCGCCCAGACGGGCGAAGTCGGCGGACAGGATTGATGGCGCAATGAGATGCATGCGAGTTGTCCCTCGATCTCGAGGCCGCTCACTCGTCGTAGCGCGCCGACTCGGGCCGCTCGGTCGCGTAGCTGTGCACGGTGTAGCGCACGACGCGGCCCGGCCCCTCCTGCCTGATGAGGCTGAAGCCCGGCTCGTGCGGCGGGCGACTAACGATGAAGCTCATGGCGATGCTCTCCACGCCGCGGCGCGCGTCGAAGGCCACCATACGGATGTAATGCCTGGGAAAGCTCTGGCGGCAGCCCCTGAGCTCCTGCATCACACCCGCCGCGTCCTTGAGGTCAAACATCGGCATGCCGAACATCTCCCAGTAAGTGTTGCGCGGATGCGGATCGTCGGTGTACTCGATACTCCAGGCGTAGCCGCGGCGCAGCCCATACTCGACCTGCTGCACGATCTCCGCGTCGCTCAGGTCGGGGAGGAAGCTGAACTGACCCTGGGTGATCCGGCCGGTGGGATTGGTCATCATGAGCGCGGGTCCTCGTGAGCGTCAGTGAGCCACTGCAGCCGTGGGCGTGAAGTCGGAGGCATCGGTAGGCGTGTAGTTGAAAGTGACCTCGCCCCAGGTATCGAGCGCCTGCTGTAGCGGCGCGCAGAAGCGCGCCGCCCGGCGGAGAATCTCGGGTCCCTCGACGCGGATGTCGCGGCCCTCGTTGCGCGCCTTAACCATCGCCTCGAGCGCCACGCGGTTCGCGACCGCGCCTGCCTGGATCCCCGCCGGATGACCGATGGTGCCGCCGCCGAATTGCAGCACCACGTCGTCGCCAAACAGATCCAGCAATTGGTGCATCTGGCCGGCATGGATGCCGCCCGAGGCCACCGGCATGACTTTGCGCAGGTCGCACCAGTCCTGGTCGAAGAAGATGCCGCGCGGCAGGTCCGCGCGCGTGTAGCTGTCGCGACAGACGTTGTAGTAGCCCTGCACCGTGAGCGGGTCGCCTTCCAGCTTGCCGACCGCCGTGCCCGCGTGCAGGTGATCGACGCCCGCCAGGCGCAGCCATTTCGCGATCACGCGGAAGCTGACCCCGTGATTCTTCTGCCGCGTGTAGGTGCCGTGCCCGGCGCGGTGCATGTGCAGGATCATGTCGTTGCGGCGCGCCCAGTTGGACATGCTCTGGATCGCCGTCCAGCCGATCACCAGGTCGATCATGACGACGACCGAGCCCAGCTCCCGGGCAAACTCGGCGCGCTCGTACATCTCTTCCATGGTGGCAGCGGTGACATTGAGGTAAGAACCCTTGACCTCGCCGGTCGCCGCGCTCGCCTTGTTGACCGCGTCCATCACGTAGAGGAAGCGATCACGCCAGTGCATGAAGGGCTGCGAGTTGATGTTCTCGTCGTCCTTCATGAAATCGAGGCCGCCCTTGAGACCCTCGTAGATCACGCGCCCGTAGTTGCGCCCCGAGAGACCGAGCTTCGGCTTAGTCGTGGCCCCGAGCAGTGGACGTCCGAACTTGTCGAGCCGCTCGCGCTCGACGATGAGGCCCGTAGGCGGACCCTTGAAGGTCTTGACGTACGCCGGCGGGATGCGAATGTCTTCGAGGCGCGCCGCCTTGAGCGGCTTGAAACTGAAGACGTTGCCGATCAGGCTCGCCGTCATGTTGGCGATCGAGCCTTCCTCGAAAAGGATGATGTCGTACGCCACCCAGGCGAAGAACTGGCCGGGCGCGTTTGGCACCGGCTCGACCCTGAATGCCTTGGCGCGGTAGCCGTCGCACGCCGTCAGGCGGTCGGTCCATACGACGGTCCATGTGGCAGTGCTCGACTCTCCGGCGACGGCGGCAGCTGCTTCGACCGGGTCAACGCCCTCCTGGGGGGTGATCCGGAAGAGGCAGATCGTGTCGGTCGGCTTTGCAACATAATCTGGCTCCCAGTACCCCATCTCCCGGTACTTGAGCACGCCGGCGGCGTAGCGCCGCTTGGTATCCCGAATCGCAGTTGTTCCCTCAACCCCGGCTTCACGCGCACTTGGCACTGTAACTGCCCCTTTTCGACTACTTGAGGCGACTGTAGAAGGCGCCTATCATTCAGTGAAGTCACTATTTGTTAGCGTCTTGATAAGCATTCCTTAATGAAGAACGCGACGCTGCGGCAACTGCGGATTTTTGCGTCCGTATCCCGCCATCTGAGTTTCGTGCGGGCAGCCGAAGAGCTCCGCCTGACGCCGCCCGCTGTCTCCATGCAGATCAAAGATCTCGAGATCGAGGTCGGGCTGCCGCTATTCGACAGGTCGGGCCGCAAAGTCTCCCTGACCACCGTAGGCGAATACGTCTTGGCCTACACGCAGAAGGTGTTAGCGGCGATGCGGGACGCGGAGGACATGGTGGCCCGCTTCCGGGGCCTGAAGACTGGCGCGCTCGATGTGGCCATGGTCAGCACGGCAAAGTACTTCCTGCCGCGCCTGCTCGCGCGCTTTCGCGACGAGCATCCTGGGATCGAAGTGCGATTGGCCGTCGCGCAAAACCGCGAGGAAGTAGTCGCCCTCATGCGGGAAGGCATCGCGGAGCTCGCCATCATGGGCCGACCGCCCAAGAACTGGCCCTCGAGGGCCGAGCCGTTCGCGATGCATCCGCACGGCTTGGTGACTGCCATCGAGCATCCGTTTGCGCGGGCGGAAAGAGTGCCAGCGGCGGCGCTGCTCGACGAAGGATTCATCGTGCGCGAGCCCGGGTCAGGAACCCGGGCCGCGCTCGATGAGTTCATGGCCGCCCACCACATGAGCCCGCGCATCATCATGCAGATGTCGAGCAATGAGGCGATCAAGCAGGCTGTCATGGCCGGCATGGGTGTTGCCCTGCTCTCCCTGCACACCGTGGGGCTCGAGCTCGAGCACGGTCTGATCGCGGCGCCGGAGACCGAGGGCCTGCCGCTCATGCGTCGCTGGCACGTGGTCAATACCTCTGCCAAGACGCTCTCGCCCCCCGCCGAAGCGTTTCGCTATTTCATTCTCGAAAAGGGCGAGGCATTCCTCGCCCGTCACTTCGCACACCTGCACGAGCCGCCACAGTTGATCCGCGAGCGCGATATGGGCCGGCGATTTCCTCCAGAACGGTCTCCGCCTGCGGCGTGAAGCAGGCGCTCATTCACTTCCCGGAGCCTCTCCCCACCTTCAGGTACTTGCGCTCAAGACGATCCAGGATTTCGGTCGCGAGCTTCGGCCTGCCGCTGCGCCGAACTTTTTCGACCTTGCCGCGCAGTCGATTGAGCACCGCCTCACGGCGCTGCTGTTGCTCTTCAAGGAGTCGCAGTCCGTCGCGAACGACTTCGCTCGCCGACGCGTAGCGGCCGCCCTCGATCTGCTGTTTGATGAACGCCTCGAAGTGCTCACCGAGCGTGTAGCTTGAAGCCATGACAGCTATTTCTCATCGATTCTGAGTAGCAGAGGGAATCCCAAAGCGGCGGCGTCGCAGCCCACGTCACATCTCACCGACGCCGCTGCTTGCGGCCGCTGCTCTTGCGCGGCCGTGACACCGGACGGCGTCCCCGGATCAACGATAGTCGAGCAAGATGAGCTCGCAGCACGTTGCGAGTGATGCCGAGGACTGCCGCAGTGTGCACCTGATTGTGGTGGCAGTGCTCGAAGGCGGCGCGCACCAGGAGGTCCACCACGCTGTGGTACAGATTCGGCAGCGATCTCTCCATCTCTCTTTGCAGGGCCGCCGCCAGCGGGCCAGCCGACAACGACGCGGCGGGTACGTCGCCCGCTAACGGCGCAAGATGCAGGTCCGCCGCGGAGATGACCGGATTCAAAGCGACGAGCAAAGCATGATGAACGACGTTCTCCAGCTCCCGGATATTGCCGGGCCACGGATAGCGCTTCATCAGCTCGCTCGCCTCCGGCGAGAACGCCGTGGCGGCGTGTCCGAGGCGCTGCCGATAGATCGCCAAAAAATGCTGAGCGAGAGGCAGGATGTCGCCCGGTCTGTCTCGCAGAGGCGGGAGGGCGATCTCGGCCACCTTGACTCGATAAAACAGATCTTCGCGGAACCGACCGGCAGCCATCGCTCGATCGAGGTTGACGTTGGTCGCCGTGATCAACCGGACATCGAGAGAAATCGGGTGCCGGGATCCCAACCGAACGACCTCTCTTTCCTGGAGGACCCGCAGCAGCTTCACCTGTATCGGTAACGACAGATC
>JASHVF010000172.1 GCA_030039615.1 Gammaproteobacteria bacterium
GCATTGCAGGCGCGGCCAGGCCATCGCGGCGCCGCTGGCTCTCAGGCCTGTTGCACGCGCGCCAGGCGCGTCGCGCGGCTGGCGGGAGCGGCGCGCTCGCCGGCCTGATCGATCAGCATCTCGCCGAACAGCTCGGCCGGCTGCGGCTCGCAGCCGTAATAGCCCTGCCACTGGTCGCAGCCGAGCGCGCGCACGCAGCGCAGCTGCTCCTCGGTCTCGACGCCTTCGGCGACCACCAGCAGGCCCACGCTGTGGGCCAGCGAGATGATCGCGCGCACGATCGATTCGTCGGTGCGGCTGGTGGCGAGGTCGCGCACGAAGCTGCGGTCGATCTTCAGCTTGTCGATCGGGAAGCGCCGCAGATAGCTCAAGCTCGAGTAGCCCGTGCCGAAGTCGTCGACCGCAACGGTGACGCCCATCTTGCGCAGCTGCTTGAGTACGCCTACCGATTCCTCGGGATTGGTCATGACCGCACTCTCGGTGAGCTCGATCTCGAGGCAGCGCGCGTCGAGGTTCTCGGCGGCGAGCGCCGAGCGGATGACCTCGACGAGGTTCTGGTGGCGGAACTGCGTGGCCGAGAGATTGACCGCGAGGCGGATCTGCGTGCCGTGGTCGAGCTGCCAGGCGGCAGCGCGGCGGCAGGCCTCGCGGATCACCCATTCACCGAGCGGGATCATGAGACCGCTCTCCTCGGCGAGCGGAATGAAGGAGGACGGACCGATCACGCCGCGCAGCGGGTGCCGCCAGCGCAGCAGCGCCTCGGCGGTGGTGATGCGCCCGGTCTTGGCCGACATCACCGGCTGGAACGACAGCTCGAACTCGCCGGCTGCCAGTCCGCGCCGCAGGTCGTTCTCGAGCGCGAGGCGCTCGTGCATCGAGTCGGTCATGCCGCGCTGGAAGAACTGCACCTCGCCGCCGCGCTCCTTGGCGAGCGCCAGGGCGACCTCGGCGTGCGCCAGCAGATCGTCGACCCGGCGGCCGTCATCCGGCCATACGCTGACGCCGATGCTCGGGCGCACGTTGACGTCCGCGCCGTTGATGGAGAAGGGCGCGTGCAGCTCGGTGAGGATGTTGCGCGTGATGGCTTGTGCGTCGACGCGGGCGGCCAGGCTGTCGATCAGCACTACGAACTCATCGCTCCCGAGCCGCGCCAGCAGGTCGCCAGGGCGCAGTACCGAGCCGACGCGCCGCGCCACCTCCGACAGCAGCCAGTCGCCGGCGCCATGGCCGAGAGAGTGATTCAGTGAGCTGAAGTGATCGAGGTCGAGCACCGCAACCGCGATGGCCCGCTCCGGCCGGCCGGTGTCGGCTACCGACTGGGCGAGCCGCTCCTTGAAGAGCAGCCAGTTGGGCAGGCCGGTGAGGGAGTCATGGGTGGCGAGGTACTGCAGGCGCGTGTGCACCTCGTCGAGCTCGCGCGCGCATTGCGCGGTGCGCTCGGCGAGGCGGCGCTCGTAGAAGACGGCGATGCGGGTGACGGCGAGCACGGCAAGTCCTCCGGCCCCGAGCGCTATGCCGAGGAGCTGGCGGCTGGCGCCGGGACCCTGGCCGAAGCTGCTGAAGTCGAAGGCGGCCCCCTGCCAGGCGCCGACCGGCATGAGGAGCAGCGCCGCGGCACCGAGGAGAGCGGCGGCCGCCTTGGCCGCGAGTCCGGTCCAGGAGGGCCTGGCACCGACCCGGTAGCGCAGCCAGAACGCGCTGGTGAAGGCGGCAAAGGCCATTGCCAGGGAAAGGACCAGGGCGCGCACGATGCCCCCGGCAGGACGCGCCGGGCCGAGCGCGGCGACCGTGGTCCAGTACGTCGCCGAGATCCCTGCCGCGGCCGCCGTGCTCCCGGCCAGAATTCTCGAGGTGCTTGGCTCGCTCCCTGCGAACACCGCGAGCATTCCCATGAGGTCGAGCACGGCGACCGCGAACGCTGCGAAAAGTATGGTGAGGTCCGTATCGGCCCAGCTGTGGGTGCCGAGGGCCAGCAGGCCCACCAGGTCGAGGCACCACAGCCCCGCACCGAGCGCGAGTGCGCCGGACACAGTCCGACACAGCACGCGCCGGCGCGAAGAGGCCGACAGGCGTGTGGTCACATCCAGTGTGGTATGGGAAGCAGCCAGGGCGATCACTGCCGCTAGCATTGCGAGCCACCCGTCAACCGTCACGCCGATTACCGTCCGTGGTTGTCAACGCCTTCCATGGGCGCGCAAGGTACCGGCGCCTCCGCAGCCTGGAAATTGCAGAGACTGGGTAAAAACCCCTAGGGAGATTCTGTACGGGTGATTCCCATGGTGCAGTTCCCCGCGCGGGGCCTGCCAGCGCAAATCTGCATGGCGCTATCTCAGATTTCGATGATCCTGTTGCGCACCGCGTACCTGACCAGGTCCGAGAGCGATGCGAACTGCATTTTGCGCATTATGTTGCTTCGATGGGTCTCGGCCGTCTTGACGCTGATGCCGAGCTGGCGCGCCACGTCCTTGTTGCTGGCGCCTTCGGCCAGCAGCTGCACGATCTCGCGCTCGCGCGCCGAGAGCGTCTGCCCGGTGTCGGCGCTCTCGCCCTCGGCGGCCGCGTTGCCGCGCAGATAGCCCTCGAGCACCAGCCGCGCCACCTTCGAAGTGAAGAAGGTCTGGCCCTCGAGCAGCGCTTCCACGGCGCGCACCAGGGTGAGGCCCGCGTCCGACTTGAGCACATAGCCGCGCGCGCCGGCGCTCAGCACCTCGCGCACCAGCTGCTCGGACTCGTGCGCGGTCAGGATCAGGATACAGGTCGAGGGGCGGGCGCTGAGGATGCGGCGCGTGGCATCGAGACCGTTGAGCTCGGGCATGCTGAGATCGAGGATGGCGACGTCGGGCTTGTGCATCTCGACGAGGCGCACCGCCTCGCGGCCGTTGTCGGCCTGCGCCACCACGGTCCAGCCGTCGACGTCGGCGAGCGTCGCCAGGACTCCGCGCCGCACCATCTCGTGATCGTCGGCGATGACGATGCGGGCGGTGCGCCCGCGCTCAGGCACTGCGCGCCTCGGAGAGCGGTGGCAGCGGTACTACGGCGCGAATGCGCGTGCCGGCGGCGCCCGCGGATTCGACCGTGAAGGTGCCGCCCACCTGGCGGATGCGCTCGCGCATGCCGGCGAGTCCGACTCCGAGGGTCGGCACCGCAGGGCCGCGCAGCGGGTCGCGCCGGGCGATGCCGCGTCCGGCGTCCTCCACCTCGAGGCTGACGCCGTGTGCCAGCACCCCGAGGCGCAGCGCCACCCAGGGACTCGCCGAATGGCGCTGCACGTTGGTGAGCGCCTCCTGCGCCACGCGGAACAGCGTCAGTTCGTTGGCCTGCGACAGGCGCGGCATCGAGTCGGGCAGCTCGAGGCGCACCTCGATGCCGCTGCGGTCGCGCAGGCCGTCGGCCAGCCAGCGCAGCGCGCTCACCAGACCAAGCTCATCGAGCAGCGGCGGGTGCAGCAGGTAGGAGGCGGTGCGGATCTCGGTGGAGCACTGGCGCGCGAGCCGCACGGCGTTCTCGAGCAGCTCGCGGGGTTTCGCGGCCAGCGATTTGGTGGCCTCCGAGAGCCGCGCCAGGTCGAGCTCGAGCGCCGCGAGCGTCTGGCCGGTGGAGTCGTGCAGCTCGCGGCCGATGCGCCGGCGCTCCTCGTTCTGGATGCGCGTCAGCTCCCCGGCCAGCACCTGCAGGTCCGCCAGCACCTGCTCGCGCTCGAAGTCGAGCAGCACCTGCGCGACCTGGTCGGCGACGCCGCCGACGAAGTTCGCCTCGTCCGGGTACCAGCGGCGCGCACCCTCGAGCTGCGACACCGACACGACGCCCGCAAGCTCGCCGGCGCGCCAGACGGCGGCGGCCAGGATCGCGCGCGAGCTGGCCATCGGCTGCGTGGCGTCGGTGAAGCCGCGCAGCCGCGCGTCGCTTTGCACGTCGCTGCTCTGGAACACGCGCTCGGTCCGCAGCATGGCGATGTACTGCGACAGACCGCTCATCGGAAAGCGCGGCAGCTCGTCGTGGCGGGCGCCGCCGCGCTCGTACATCGCCGCCGCACAGAGTGTCGCGCCGTGGTCTTCGAGCATCCAGATCGCGGCCCGGTCGGTGCCGAGCACCTGGGCGGTATCGGCGCAGATACCTTCGAGCGCCGCAGTGGTGCCGCTCCAACCGGTGCCGCTGTTGCGGCTGGCGACGCGCAGCAGCGCGTCCGACTGGCGCTGCATGCGCACGATGCGCGCCCCTTCCGCCTCCTCCTGCTGCTTGCGTGCGGTGATGTCGTGCATCAGGGTCTGCACCGCCGCCGCACCCTCGTACTCGATGCGCACGCCCTGGACCTCGACCCAGATAAGGCTGCCGTCGAGGCGGCGGATGCGCGCCTCGCGCGGCTCGGCGCGCTGGCCGCTCTCGATGACCCGTCGGGTGCGCGCCGCCAGCAGCTCGCGGTCCGGCTCGAGCACGAAGGACAGCACCGAGATGCCGCTCAACATGTCGTCGGGCCGCGCGCCGATCAGCGCGCGCGCCGCGGCGTTGCCGAACAGCACTTCGTTGCCCCGGTGCACGAATACCGCCTCGGGCATCGCGTCGACCAGCGCCCGATAGCGCGCTTCGCTCTCGCGGCGCTGCTGCTCGGCGCGCTTGGCCTCGGTCAGGTCGTGCACCACGGCAAGCGTCAGGCTGATTCTGCCTTCCTTGAGGATGCTGAGGTCTACCTCGGCGGGGAAGGTCGTGCCGTCGAGTCGGCGGTGCAGCCATTCGAAGCTCGCGTTGCCGTCACGCATGGCCTGATCGATGCGCTCGCGCCGCGCGAGCGCCGAGGACTGCCCGTCGGGCTGCTCGGGCGGGGAGATGCGGTCGGGGGTGAGCGCACGCATGGTCTCCTGATCCGGGATCCCGAACATGCGCATCGCCGTCTCGTTCGCCGCTATGAAGCGGTCGCCCTCGCCGAGGAACACGCTGAAGGCGGTGTTGTTGAACAGCGTGCGGTAGTGCACCTCGCGATTGCGCAGGGCGCGCAGCGAGTGGCTCAGCAGAAAGGTCATGGCGAGCACCAGCGCCGAGAACGCGCCGGTCACCACCAGCGTGGTGACGGTGCGCTCGTGCCACGCGGCCAGCACCAGATCGAGCGGCCGGGCCGTCACCACCAGGCTCGGGTACTGCCGCAGGTGCGCGAAGCCATAGACCACCGTGCCGCCGAACACGGACGAAGTGCCTTCGATCGTGCCCGAGTCCCAGCCGCTCGCGAGGTAATGCTTGGCTTCCTGGAAGCTCTCGGAGTTGGCGTAGTTGCGCCCGACGATGTCGTGCCCGGGCTTGTCCTCCATCGCCGCGAGCAGCGTGCCGTCCATGCGCACCAGGAAGATGATGCCGCCGGGCCCGCCGAGCTGCGTCCGCAGCGAATCGAAGGCGCGGAAATCGAACAGCGCCCCGGCCCACAGGTCCGGATGCGAAGGCATGGCGACGCGGCGCGCGATCGGCACCAGCATGTTGTCGCGCGCCGCGGACGGCGGACGGTCGGGGTCCGGGAACGGCGCGCCGACCCACACGTCGGAGCCTTCGGAGTCGGGCGAGTCGAGCGCGGTGAACCACGCCGGCGGGCTCCGACTCACGTCGTAGCCGCCGGCACGGCCGGCGCGCGCGAAGCGCGAAGCATCCGCCACGAACACCGAGCGCACGTACTGCCCTCCGGTCATCGCCTGGCCGAGCGCCGGGAACAGGTCACGCTCGGACACCGCGCCGAGGCCTCCGGCGGCCTCGATCTCGTCGGCGCGTGTGATCGCGGCGCCGACGCCGTCGCTGATCATCGCGAAGGCGCTTTGCTCGAGCGCGACGGCGACCGCGCGCAGGCGATTGCTCTCGGAAGTGACGGTCTCCTCGCGGTCAGTGCGGATGCGCTGCGCGGAGTAGGCCCAGCCGGTCGCGAGCACCAGCGCCGCGTAGAGCAGCAGCGTCCAACTGAGACTTGACGGGAGTAAAAGCGAGGCCTCGCCGGGGCTGGGTCCGGCGCGCGGTTTCGGGGGGACTTCTTGTTCCCCGGACAGGGGTAACCCCTGATCCATTCACTGGCCGTAGTAGTTATTCTGGTCGTCAGTTTGCGCCAAAGCGCGGCCGGAGGCCATGCCCCCGTCCGTCAACGGCGAGCATTCTGGCCCGTTGTGCGGGCAGTCCGGCGGAACAGACTGCGTCAAAATACTGTCCAAGCGGGCGTATGATGGCGGGCGGAGGTTAAGTAATGAGGATCGTGAGTCCGAAGGCGGCTGCTCACGGGGCGGCGGCTCTCTGCACCCTGCTCGTATCCGGGCTCGCAGTGGCGGCGGACGCGCCGCCGGCTTCCGCGCAGGCGGCCTCCGCGGTATGGACGCCCAAGGAGCTCTATTTCCAGTACCAGGGCTTCACCACGCACTACTCCTGCGACGGGCTGGAGGACAAGATGAGGCACGCCGTCAAGGAGCTCGGCGCACGCGGCGACTTCGAGGTGCATGCCGCGGGGTGCTCCGCGCCGTACGGCAAGCCGGATCCGTTCCCGGCGGTGCGTATCAGGATGAGCGTGCTGCAGCCGGCGCCGGCCGGCGCCGCGGTCAGCGAGGTCGTGCCGACCCACTGGCGGCGCGTCGATCTGCACCTCGACAAGGATCCCGTGTGGGAGGCCGGCGATTGCGAGCTGCTGGAGCAGATCAAGCAAAAGCTGCTGCCGCTGTTCGCGACGCGCAACGTCGACTTCGTGTCCAACTGCGTTCCGCACCAGCTCTATCTCGGTACCCGCCTCTCGGCGGATCTGCTCGTCCCCGATAAGCAGGGATGAGCGCGCCGCAGGGGGCCGCGGGCGCGCGCTCCCGCTTTCCTCTGTCGCTGGCGCTGCTGCTCGGGGCGGCGCTCATGATCAACTACGTTGATCGCGGCACGATCTCGACCGCCGCGCCCCTCATCAAGACCGAGTTCGGGCTCGACCCGGTGCAGATGGGCCTGCTGCTGTCGGCGTTCTTCGTGACCTACGTGCTGTCGCAGCCGCTCGTCGGCATCCTCGTCGACCGGCTCGGGGCCGCGCGCGTGCTGGCCGCCGGCTTCACGGTCTGGTCGGTGGGGACCTTTCTGACGGGACTTTCCTCCGGCATCGCGGCGCTCGTGGCGCTGCGCCTCGTCATGGGCGCCGGCGAGTCGGTGTGCTACCCGAGCGGCTTCGCGCTGATCGCCCGCCGCGTCGAGAACGAGCACCGCGCGCGCGCCACCGCCATCATGCAGTTCGGCAGCGTCGTGGGCCCGGCCGTCGGCACCTACGTCGGCGGGCTGGTCATGATCCGCTACGGCTGGCGCACCATGTTCATGGTGCTGGGCCTCGCCTCGCTCCTGTGGCTGATTCCCTGGTCGGCTCAGCTGCGCGCGCCGCCGGCGAGTGCGGCGCCGCCCGAGGCGGCCGCCGCGGGGCCGCGCTGGATCGACGTCGTACGCCAGCGGGCGCTGTGGGGCACGGTGCTCGGGAACTTCTGCTCCAATTACGCCTTCTACTTCGTGTTCACCTCGGTGCCGCTCTATCTGGTCGAGGAGCGCGGGCTCTCGCTCTCCTCCATGACCCACGTCCAGAGCCTGATCTTCGTGATGGACTCGGCCAGCATTCTCGCGACCGGCTTTGCTCTCGACTGGTGGGTGCGCCGCGGCGCTGCGCCGAGCCTCGCCTACAAGACCGCGCTGTCACTGAGCGCGGCCGGTGTCGGTGTGTGTCTGCTGTGCCTGAGCGGTGCCGGCGCGTTTGCCGGGGCGGCGCTGCTGCTCGCGACCGGGCTCGGCGACGGCCTCAACGCGCCTTCGGTCGGTGCACTGACGCAGCGCTTCGCCGGGCCGCTCGCCACCGGCCGCTGGATGGGAACGCAGAACGCGGTGAGCAACACCGCGGGCTTCCTCGCCCCGGCCGTAACGGGCTACCTGGTCAAGCACGACCATGGCCACTACTCGCTCGCCCTGTGGGTCACGGGCTGCGTCGCGCTGCTCGGTCTCCTCGCCTGGCTCGCGCTGGTGCCGCCGGTCGAGCCGGTCGACTGGAGCCGCGTGCGCCCTAGGGATAGCCGCGCGCCCGTTCCTGATCCGCGATGATGTCGCGCGCCGCGAGGTACAGGTGTACGGCGGCCCAGAAGCCGGTCGGCACGATGCACAGCATCGCGAGGCGCAGCGCATCGGTCTCGGAGAGCTGAAAACGCTGGAACCAGTCGTTGAGCGCGCCGATCACGTTGGGCGTGATGACGAGATTCCCGAGGTTGGCGAGGAACAGCACCATCGCGCAGAACATTGCGCGCATGCGGCACGGCGCGAGATTGTTGAGCAGCCCGAAGCCCGGGCCGATGTAGAAATAGATCGAGGGGATGAACACCCAGAGCGCCGCCCTGGCGACGGCCAGGTCACGCGTCCAGTAGACCACTCCCGAGGCAACCGTGGCGATGGCCGTGCCGGCGGCGAGCAGCCACACGATGCGCCGCGCGTCGACCATGGTGCTGCGGGCCATGAGCCAGCCGGTCGCCACGGTGGCGAGACCGCCGCCCCAGAGATGCATGTTCTGCGTCACCTCGCCCGCCTGACCCACCGTCAGGTGGTAGGTGCGCTGCAGGAACGTCGGCGTCCAGAACATGAGACCCCAGCCCCAGAGCGCGCACACCGCCGTCCCGATCATGGTGTGCACGGCCGAGCGCTGCTGCCACATGAAACGCAGCGTCGACTCGACCGAGGGCGCGAGGCCTTCCCGGCCGGCATCGAGGCAGCCGCGCGCCGGTTCCCGCACCGTGAGCCAGACGGTCGCTCCGGCGAGCACGCCGGGAATGCCGAGCGCGTAGAACACCGCGCGCCAGCCGTAGTCGTCGGCGATGACGCCGGCGACGTTATAGCCGAGCCAGGCGCCGATCGGGGCGCCGAGCGAGAACACGGTGAGCGCCATCGCGCGCCGGGTGGCGGGAAAGTAGTCCGACAGCAGCGAGTTGGCGCCGGGCGTACCGCCCGCCTCGCCGACCGTCACGCCGACGCGCGCCAGGAAGAACTGCAGCGAGGTGCGTGCCAGCCCGCAGACCGCGGTCATCACCGACCACAGCACCAGGCACACGGCCACGATCTTGCGCCGGTTGTAGCGGTCGATGAGCCACGAGAGCGGGAAGCCGAGCAGGATATAGAAGACGCCGAAAGCCATGCCGGTGAGCAGCGACACGCCCAGGTTCGTCAGATGCAGGTCCTGCCTGATCGGGTCGAGGACCGTCGAGACGACGTAGCGATCCGCGATGCTGAGCGTGTACACGAGGCACATCATGATGAGCACGTACCAGCGCTCGGCGAGCGAGGCCGACTGCGGCTCGACCAGACGAAGGGCCGGACTCTGCGCCGCGACGCTCGACTGCAGCTCGCTCACTGGGACCTCGTTGGCGTGGATCTGCGCAGGTTACGCCTGCGGCGTGCGGCTGTCTTCCAGGATCAGGTCGGCGGCCTTCTCGGCCAGCATCATCACGGGCGCGTTGGTGTTACCCGAGGTGACGTTCGGGAAGGCCGAGGCGTCCACCACCCGCAGCCCGCTCACGCCGCGTACCCGCAGGCGCGGATCGAGCACCGAGGTGCGCGGGTCGGACCCCATCGCGCAGGTGCCACAGGCGTGGAACACCGAGCCCGAACGCCGGCGGAAATCCGCGAGCAGTTGCTCCTCGCTGGTGACATTGACGCCGGGCTCGCGCTCGGCCTCGGTGATGCCGGCGAGCGGCTCGGCCGCGGCGATCTGCCGCACCAGACGCGCGCCCTCGAACACGTCCTCGATGTCCTCCGGCGCCGACAACGCATTGGGCTGGATCGCGGGCGCCTTGAGCGGATCGAGCGAGCGGATGTGGATGGAGCCGCGGCTCACGGGCCGGCAGGTGTTGTAGGACATGAGGAAGCCCGGATAGGGGTCGGGTTTCATCAGCCGCCGGGTCGAGCCCAGCGTCGTGGTCGAATAGCTCGCCGGGTTGAAGTAGATGTGCATGTTGGGCCGCGTCAGCTCCGGGCGGCTGCGCAGAAACGCGCCCGCCTGATTGACGCTCATCGACAGCGGCCCGCGGCGCCCGCCGAGCGCGTACTGAAGTGCCGCGCGCACCTTGCCGAGGAAGGGCGCGAGCTGGTCGTTGAGCGTCGGCACCCGCGAGCGGTAGAAGTAGCTGACGGCGAGATGATCCTGCAGCCGCTGGCCCACCGCGGGAGAGTCGGCGATGACTTCGATTCCGAAGCGGCGCAGCAGCTGCCCGTCGCCCACACCCGAGAGCTCGAGCAGCTGCGGCGAGTTGATGGCGCCGGCGGACAGGATCACCTCGCGCCGCGCCCTCACCACGTACCTGGCGCCCGCCTCGAGCAGCTCGACGCCGCGCGCGCGCCGCCCCTCGAACAGCACGCGGGTCGCCTGCGCGCGCAGGCGGACCGCCAGGTTGGCGCGGCTGCGGACGGGTCGCAGGTAGGCGCTCGAGGCCGACACCCGCACCCCGTCCCTGATGGTCACTTCCCACAGCCCCGAGCCCTGCGACTGCGAGCCGTTGAAGT
>JASHVF010000173.1 GCA_030039615.1 Gammaproteobacteria bacterium
CACCGCCGCCGCGGTCACCATCTCGGTATAGAGCAGCACCTCGGGCGAGAAGCCGCGCAGGAAGTAGCGGCAGTGGCGATCGGTCCAGTCCATCATGGGAGCGACCGACACTCTCCGGTCGATCTTTCCACGCGAAAAATCGCCTGCAAAGCCTATTTTTACAGGCTTCTCCGGCTCAGGCGTTCCTGCGTCATTCACGGGCATTCCGGGGAGTTTATCGCTTGCGGAGGAGACGTAAAGGAGACAGGATCCGCGCGGTTTTCACACGGTCACCTTCTGACTGGCGCGATCTGACACGTCGGATCCGCCATCCGCCGATCAATGCCGTGCGTCTCGGTTTCCCACGATTGCGCACGCACTCCACAAAATCGATGCTGCTGACTGGCAAGCAAATAATCGAGGAGACCCAACATGACTCAGAGACTGATGGTTTGCGCCGGAGCCATCGTCGGCGCCGTAGTCTGTGGCAGCCTGCTCGCGCAGAATGTTGCGATGCCAGAAGTTATCGTCGAGACGCATCGCGCGGTGCAGACAACCGTCGGCAAGACCGCGAGCGGAGTACCGATAGTCGATGTTTCGCTCGGCTACACGGTGAGCTCGAAGGGGCTCGACATCGGCACCGCCATCGGCGCCCGCGCGTTCGAAGCCCGCGTGAGTGACGCTGCCAAGGCGGCGTGCCACGACCTCGGACAGCGTTATCCGAATTCGACGCCGAGCGATGACGAGTGCGCCAAAGCGGCCACCGACAAAGCGATGGCGAAGGTCCACCAGCTCGAGGATGCGGCGGGCAGGAAGTAACAGCAAAGGCTCGACAACGCGTGCCGGGCGATTGCGCCGTGGGCGCCGGTGTCGGTCATGCCTGCCGGCGGCTGAGGATCCACAGGGCGCCTGGCAGCGCCGTGAAGTCCGCCGCCAGGGCCAGGACGAACGCTGCCGCAGTGACGATGCCGAACTGACGCATCGGTGGCAGGTCGGAGAGCGCGAGCGCGAGAAAGCCGCTCGCGTTGATGACGGTCGCGAACACGATCGGGCGGCCCGCGACCAGCAGTGCACTGCGCAGTGCCGCGGCGGTCGCGCCGCCGGCCGCGCGCGCCTGCTGGAAGTGATAGAAGAAGTGGATCTGGTCGTTCTCGG
This sequence comes from Gammaproteobacteria bacterium, assembly GCA_030039615.1. Lineage (GTDB taxonomy): Bacteria > Pseudomonadota > Gammaproteobacteria > Steroidobacterales > Steroidobacteraceae > 13-2-20CM-66-19. The sequence goes on from JASHVF010000173.1 coordinate 1,135, forward strand.
TCGCGCCGAGCACCGTCGAGCCGATCAGAATGGTGGCGATGTTGAGGGGGATGCCGGTGGCGCGCATCACCAGGAACACGCTCAGGATCGCGAATAGCGAGGGAATCATCGCCATCAGCCGCCCGGCGGGGCTGCGGAACACGAACAGGAACGCGACGAAGATCACGCTCGCCGTGAGCGCGAAGCTCTCGGTAAGCGTCGGCACCAGATGCGTGCTGATCTGCGCCGCCAGCACTCCCCGGCCGACGGCCCGGGCCCGTACTTCGCGCAGCTCCGGCTGCTGCGCCTGCCACGCGGCGATGCTCGCCTCGAGGAAGCTGCGCATGGCGCCGGCCGGGCCGAACGCCTCGGCGCGGCCGCGGACGCTCAAGCGCACGCTGGCAAGGTCGGCAACGTCGACATAAGCGCGCGCCCCCGGCTCGGTGAGCAGGATCTGCTCGAGATCGGCGGCCAGTTTCGGCCAGGCCGCCGGCGCATCCGGCAGCCGATCGGACCCGCTCTGGACGTAGTGCGCCCAGCGCAGCACCGAAGTCGGACCATCGACCGCCGTGATGCGCGGATCGCGCTCGAGACGCTCGCCGAGCTGCTCGACGGCGCGCAGGAAGTCCGGATCGAGCGCGTGGCCCGGGGGAGTCTGCAGCCACAGCTCCACCACGTCGAGCCCATTGAGCTCGCGGAAGCGGCGCGTGTCCTGTGCGATGGGCTCCTGCGCGTTCACGTAGCTGAGCGCGTCCGTTTCGAGCGGCAGGGGCGCGATGCGGCCCGGCACGCCGAACAAAGCCGCCGCCCCGCACAGCATCAGCGCGATCGCCGCCACCACCAGCAGCCAGCGCCAGCGGCGGGTCCAGGGCACGAGCCAGTCGGCCAGGCCTGCGAACCAGAGCAGCGCCGGGGCGCGCGCGTCATGCGCCGACAGGCGCAGCAGCGACTGCAGCGCAGGGAAGAGGCTGAAGCAGGCGATCCAGGCGACCAGCAGTCCGCCGGCCGTCCACAGACCCATCTCGCGCACCGGCCGGATATCCGACACCGCGAGCGCAGCGAAGCCGATGGCGGTGGCGAACATCGAGGCGCTGCAGGGCAGAAACTTGTCGGCGAGCGCGCGCGCATGATGCTCGAGCGGCGTGGCAGCTTCGCTCACATCGAGGTAGCGCGAATGGATGTAGACCAGTGTGGCGGTGGTCGTCACCATGACCGTCAGCGGCACCAGCGCCGAGACCACCGTGTGGGAGAAGCCCACGAGATCGGCGAGACCCATGGCCACGGCGACCACCGACGCGAGTGTCAGAACCACCGCCAGCAGCGTGCGCCATGAGCGATACACGATCAGCACCAGCGCCATGAGAAAGACACCGAACAGCGGCATGAAGCGCTTGGTCGCAAGGCCCGTCTGGCGCTCGAGCCAGGCGTCGAGCCAGGGCGAGCCGACACGCCGTATCGCCGTGAACGGCGCGCCGCGGGCCGCGAGCGGCTGCAGCCGCGCATCGATCGCCGCGAGCGCGCGATCGCGCTCGGCCGGGGAAGACACCCGCAGTTCGAGCGCGATGCCGAGGTAGTGATCCCCGAGCAGCCCGGCGCGGCGAAACAGCGCCGTGCCGCTCGCGAAGGCGCGCAGCCGCGCCGCGTCTGTTGCGCCTGGCGGACCGCCGGGCACGGCCAGGTGGTAGAGGGTCAGAAGGCTGTGCGGCGCGACTCCGGGTATCTGCGCCAGCTCGCTCTCGAGGCGGCCGGCGGCCTCGAGCGCGGCCGGGCTGAGCGGATCCGGCGCCTCGAGAACCAACAGCGCCTGTTGCCCTTCGGGGAAAACCCGCTCGAAGTCGCGCGTCGCGCGCGCGATCGGGTCCCCCGGCACCATGAGATGCTCGATCGCAAGGTCGTCGGGGATGTGCAGCGCGCCGTCGATGCCGGCCGCGGTCAGGATGAGGAAGGCGCCCGCGATCCAGACTCGCAGCCGCAGGATGCGGGTGAATATCCGTGCAGCCCCGGGCGGGGCGGGCACACTCATGGAATGGGCGCTCCTGCCGACCGCGCGGGCCCCCGGCGTGCGCTGATGATAGCCTAAACACATGGCTACCCTGCTCGCGACCGCGGCACTCACGCTCGTCTTCTGCGCCCCGGGTTATCCCGGAGAGACGGGCGACGCCCAGCCCTACCTCGATCAGTTCGCGAAGGCAGTCACGGCGGCGGCCGGCTGGCCGCGCGACAGCCTCAGCGCGATTTACGACCCGACGGAATCGGGAGGACTCGCCAGGCTCGACGAGCCCGCGGCCGGCCTCGCCTTCGTGCCGTATCCCTTCTTCGTCGCGCACGCGGGGAAGCTGCGCCTGGCGCCGCTCGTGCAGGCCGATGTCACCGACACCGGTCCGCGCCAGCGCTGGACGCTGATCGCGCAGCGCGGCCGCGTGTCGGGCCCGGCGGCACTCGCCGGCTTCACGCTGCTGAGCACGGCGGGCTATGCACCCGGGTTCGTCACCGGCACGGCGCTCGCCGCCTGGCCGCTGCCGCACGACGTGCGCATCGAGGCGACCGGACAGGTGCTGAGCGCGCTGCGCCGCGCGGCCGCCGGCGAGCCCGTCGTGGTGCTCCTCGATCAGAGCGGGGCGGCGGCGCTCGCCAGCCTGCCGTTCGCCGCGCAGCTCGAGACGGTCGCGCAGTCCGCGGAGCTCCCGGTCGCGATCGTCGCAGTGGTCGGGTCACGTGTGCCGGCCGCACGCGCGCAAAGCCTGCGCGCGGCGCTGCTCAACCTCGGCCACGACGCGGCCAACGCGGAGATGCTGGCGGCGCTGCGCCTGCGGGGCTTCGTGCCGGCCGAGATCCCGGACCGCGCGCCGGCGCCGTGACACGCTGGACTGTAGCGGCGGCGATCGCGCTGCTCGCCGTCGGCTGCGCGGCGCCACCGCGGCAGCCGCCGGTACCGGGCGCGCCGACGCAGCTCGAGCAGCGGCTCGAGGCGATCCACGCCGATGCACAGCGCAGCGAGCACGAAAGCGACGCGCGCATCCGCGGCGAGCTCGCCGTGGACGCCGGCCGCGAGGCCGAGGCGTGCCTCGCCGCCGAGCCACGCGCCGCCGCCTGTCTCTACGGACACGCGATCGCGCTCGGTCTCGAGGCGCGCGCTCATCCGGCCCACGCGGGCGAATCGCTCAGGCAGATGCTCGCGGATCTCGCGGCGGCCGAAGCGGCGGACCCCAACTACGATGACGCGGGGCCGGCGCGGGTAACCGCCCTGGTTCTGACGCGGGCGCCGGGCTGGCCGCTCGGACCCGGAGATGCGGCGGCGGGTCTGGTGGCCGCACGGCGCGCGGTAAGCCTCGCGCCGCAGTATCCGCCGAATCTGCTGGCACTCGCCGAGGCTCTGGCAAAGAACGCGGACGGCAGCGGCGCGCGCGCCGCCTACCAGCGCGCGCACGATGCGGCACTGGCGCTGCCGCAATCGGGCGAGCGCGATGAATGGCTGCGCCAGGCGCAGCGCGGACTGCAACACTAAGCCGAGGAGCAACGCATGCGCGGGTCGCTTCCCATACTTCAGACCCTCACCGGCGGCTACGCCGACACGAGCAGCTTCCTCGCCCTGAAGGGACTGTTCACTTCGCACGTCACCGGAAACTTCGTCACGCTGGGCGCGGCGCTGGTATATGGCAGCAGCGGCGCAATCGCCAAGGCGCTCGCCCTGCCGGTGTTCTGCCTCGCGGTGCTGGCGTCGCGGCTGTTCGCGCAGCGCCTGCAGGCGTCCGGGCACCCGGCGCTGCGCCGGCTGCTGCAGGTCCAGGTGCTGCTGCTGATCCTCGCGGCGGTGCTCGCCGCATGGCTCGGTCCGTTCGACGATCCCGACGCCGGTCGCGGGCTGCTGCTCGGCATGGTGCTGGTCGCGGCGATGGCGCTGCAGAACGCCGCGCACCGCGCGCACCTGGCGCACACGCCGCCGTCGACGGTCATGACCGGCAGCACCACGCAGGTCATGCTCGACCTCGCCGACATGCTGCACGGTCTGCGGCCGGAAGTCGCCGCGGCCACGCGCAGCCGTTTGCGGCGGCTGTCGCTCAGCGTGGCGGCGTTCGCGGCCGGCTGCGCGCTCGCGGCCCTGCTCTACGCGCTACTCGACAAATGGTGCTTCTGCGTGCTGCCGACGCTCGGCGTGGCCACGCTGATGATGCGCTCCGAGATCGCCGACGCCGACGCCCGCCGACCCTAGCGGGCGGCCGCGCGCTGCGCGGGCAGCCTCAGGGACAGGCGGTCGAGGCGGCGTCGATGCCGGCCTCGCGGGCACGCTTGCAGAAGGCCGTCACCCGGGTCGTCCTGAGAGCGTTCCAGTCCGCGAGCTGCGCGCCGAGCCGCGCGTGCATGCCGGCGTAGGTGTCGATCTCCTGCTGGTTGGGTGCGGTGTCGGCGTCGTCGAGCAGCTGGCTGAACGAATAGATCTGCTCGTTCAGCATGCCGGGGTAATTGAGGTTGGCTTCCGAGCCCTTGATGTTGACCTGCATCAGCACGCCCTCGATCTGCGCAGCGCGCGCGAGCAGCGCTGCGCCGTCGGCCTCGAGTGCCCTGGCCCCCGGCCTGCCCCTGGCCTGCTCCGCGACCGCCGCCACACTCGACCTGAGGCTGCGGATCTCGTTGACCGCGCGATGCAGCGCGTCCTGATCGTGGTAGACCTCGATGCCGAGAGCGAATTTCTGCGTGAGCCCGGCGAGCGAGCCGTGATCGCGCGGGTCGGCGGCGACGGTGAGCGGCGCGGTCTGCGTTTGTCCCGCAAGCCCGAGCCGCAGCGTGTACGCGCCCGGCAGCACGATCGGTCCGCGCGGCGCCACTCCGGCGTAGAACGCGCCGGGAATCTGCGCCGGATCGTCATAGCGCAGATCCCAGACGAAGCGGTTCATCCCCCGGGCCGCCGGCAAGGTGTCGGTCGGTTGAATCAGATCGGGCCACTCCGGCGGCTGCGCCGCACCCTTGCCCTTGACGCTCGAGAGGTGGCGCACGACGGCACCTGCGGGGTCGACGATCTCGAGGGTGAGCGGGCCGCTCGGCTCGGCCGCGAGGTAGTAGTCGATGAGAATGCCCGCCGGCGGGTTCTGCCCCGAGGGCGGACGCCGGTCGACGGCGTCAGGATAGTAGAGGCGATAGCCGGTCTCGGGAGTGTACAGATAGACGCGCGCTGCCGCCGCCGCGGCCACCTGGCGCAGCGGCGTCACGTCGTCGAGGATCCAGAAGGAGCGCCCGTGGGTGGCGATCGCCAGATCGTTGCCGTTCACGACCAGGTCGTGCACCGGCGAGCGCGGCAGATTGAGCTGCAGGCTCTGCCAATGCTGCCCGGCGTCGAAGGAGACGAACACGCCGGTCTCGGTGGCGGCATACAGCAGGTCGCGCCTGACCGAATCCTCGCGCACCGCGTGCACGAACGATCCCTGCGGCAGTCCCGAGTCGAGGCGCGCCCAGCTGCGCCCGGCGTCGTGCGTCGCGAAGACATACGGCCTGATGTCGTCGAGCTTGTGACGGTCGACGGCCACGTAGGCCGTACCCGCGTCGTAGCGCGAGGGCTCGATCATGCTGTTCGTGCTCCACGCGGGCATGGCGGGCGGAGTGACCAGCGCCCAGCTGCCGCCGTCGTCGCCCGTGAGCTGGATCAGGCCGTCGTCGGTTCCGACCCAGATCATGCCCTTGCGCAGCGGTGACTCCGCGATCGCAAAGATCGTGTCGTAGTACTCGACGCTGGTGATGTCCTTGGTGATGGGTCCGCCCGAGGCTTCCTGCTTCGATTTGTCGTTGCGTGTCAGGTCCGGGCTGATCGCGCTCCAGCTCGCGCCGCGGTTGCTGGTCTTGTAGAGCCGCTCCATGCCGTAGTAGAGCGTATCGGGGTCGAACGGCGACATGCTGAGCGGCGAGGTCCAGTTGAAGCGGTGCTCGAGGTCCTTGGCGGCGTGCCCCGAAGCGTCCACCGGCCACACGGGAATCAGCTGCTGCTGCATGTTGTGACGGTCGAGGCGACCGATGAAGTTTTCGCTGCTGCCGTAGGTGATGTTGGCATCGCGCGGGTCGGCGATCACGAAGCCGCACTCGCCGCCGGCCACGTCGTAATAGTCGCGCTCCACGATCGCCCCTGCATCGTCCATGCTGGCGATGCCGATGCTGCTGTTGTCCTGCTGCGCGCCGTAGAGATAGTACGGAAAGCGGTTGTCGACCGAGACATGGTAGAACTGCGCGGTCGGCTGGTTCGCCTGGGTGGTCCAGCTGCGGCCGTGATCGAAGGAGATCGAGGCGCCGCCGTCGCTCGACTCGATGATGCGGTCCGGGTCGTCCGGATCGATCCACAGGCCGTGATGATCGCCGTGGCGCGCCGGCAGCAGCTCGAAGCTCCTGCCGCCGTCGGTCGAGCGGAACAGCCCGGTGTTCGCCGCGTACACCGTGTCGGCGTGCTTCGGGTCGGCGAGCACGGTGGAGAAGTACCAGGCGCGCTGCGTCAGCCGTCCGTCGTCGCTGACGCGCGTCCAGTGCCCGCCGCCGTCGTCGGAGCGGAACAACCCGCCGTCGTGCGCCTCGATCATCGCGTAGATGCGCCGCGAGTCGGCGCCCGACACCGAGACGTGGATGCGGCCGAGAATCCCCGTGGGCAAGCCGTTACC
>JASHVF010000174.1 GCA_030039615.1 Gammaproteobacteria bacterium
CGGGGGCCGCAGGCGCGGCGGCCGCCGCCGGCGCCCCGCGCCCGCGGATGAGGTCCGGCCGCATCGCCACGATGAGGAAAGCCAGGGCGAGTCCCCCGACGACCGATCCGGCGACGAAGGTCAGCCCGCGGCCCAGGTGCTCGAGCATCACGACTCCTGGAAGGGCACAAAACGCAGCTGCATGCCTCGCGTACGCCTGGTGCGGGCACGCCGGGGAGGCAGGTTCGTTTGTGTATAATGCGCCGCCCCCCGCAAGGTACGAAACAGCACGATGCGCAGTCCGCTGAGTGCGCGTAGCGCAACGAACTGCGGCGGGCGCGTAGCCAGAGCGGGAGAGCGGTGAGATGGCGGATCACGCAGGCGTCGCCGGTGGCGACGAAGTCGACCTCGACCGGCGCAAGTTCCTCACCAGAGCCACCATAGCCACCGGGGCGGTCGGCGCGGTGTTTGCGGCGGTCCCCTTCATAGAGTCCTGGAACCCCTCGGAGCGGGCGCGCGCACTCGGTGCGCCGGTCAGCTTCGATCTCTCCAAGCTCGACCCGGGGCAGATGGCCATCCCGGTGTGGCGGCGCCAGCCGATCTACGTAGTGCGGCGCACCCCGGACATGGTGGCACGCATCTCCGGCCACGATGGGGACCTCAAGGACCCGGAGTCGAACGACTCCGAGCAGCCGCCCTACGCCAAGAACAACCAGCGCTCGCGCTCGGCCGAATACCTGGTGCTGATCGGCATCTGCACCCACCTCGGCTGCCTCCCCAAGCAGCATTTCGCGGCCGGCGACCTCTACCCCTCCTGGCCGGGCGGGTTCCACTGCCCCTGCCACGGTTCGCGCTTCGACCTCGCGGGCCGCGTGTTCGACGGCTCGCCCGCCTCGGTCAACCTGCGTGTGCCGCCATACTCCTATCCGAAAGAACTGTTACTGCTGATCGGCGCCGACGAGAGAGGAGTCGCTACGTGACCCTGAAGACCGCAACGGGCTCCGCCGCGGCGCTGCCGAAGACGAAAGCCGGCAAGGGCTTGTGGGCATGGCTCAACAAGAGGATGCCCATTCAGGAGTTCATCGCCGAGCAGCTCACCGGCTATTACGCGCCGAAGAATTTCAACATCTGGTACTTCTTCGGATCGCTGGCGCTGGTGGTGCTGGTGCTGCAGCTGGTCACGGGCATCTTCCTCACCATGTTCTACAAGCCGGGCGAAGCCACCGCCTTCGACTCGGTGCAGTTCATCATGCGCGAGGTCGACTGGGGCTGGCTGATCCGCTATCTGCACTCGACCGGCGCCTCGTTCTTCTTCATCGTGGTGTACCTGCACATGTTCCGGGCCCTGCTCTACGGCTCGTACCGGGCGCCACGCGAGCTGCTGTGGCTGATCGGCATGGCCGTGTACCTGGCGCTGATGGCCGAGGCCTTCATGGGCTACGTGCTGCCGTGGGGCAACATGTCCTTCTGGGGCGCGCAGGTGATCATCAACCTGTTCGGCACCATCCCCGGGATCGGGCCCGAGCTGGTGCTGTGGATCCGCGGCGACTACGGCATCGCGGACGCCACGCTCAATCGCTTCTTCTCGCTGCACGTGGCCGCCATGCCGCTGGTGTTGCTGCTGCTGGTGATGCTGCATCTGGTGGCGCTGCGCCGCACCGGCTCCAACAACCCGGACGGCATCGAGATCAAGGCGAAGCTGGGGGCCGACGGCAAGCCGCTCGATGGCATCCCGTTCCATCCTTATTACACAGTGAAGGATTTCGTCGGCATCGGCGTGATGCTGGTGGTGCTGGCCCTGGTGGTGTTCTTCGAGCCGACCTTCGGGGGATTGTTCCTCGAGTCGCCGAACTTCGAGCCGGCCAATCCGGTGTCGACTCCTGCGGACATCACGCCGGTGTGGTACTTCACGCCCTATTACGCGATGCTGCGTGCGGTCCCCGATCAGCGGCTCGGCGCGCTGTTGCTGCTGCTGGCGGTGCTGTCGTTCCTGTTCCTGCCGTGGCTCGACCGCTCGCCCGTGAAGTCGATGCGTTACCGCGGCTGGATCTCGCGCACGGCGCTCGCGATCTTCGTCGTGGCGTTCGTCGGACTGGGGTACCTCGGGCTGCAGCCCGCATTGCCGGTGTACGTGATGTCGGCGCGCGTGCTGGCGGTGCTGTATTTCGCGTTCTTCTATCTCATGCCGATCTACACCCGGCTCGATCCGGTCAAGCCCGTGCCTGAAAGGGTGGTCTACCATGCGCATTGAGGTGGATTGCCCGAGCGGGCGCTGGCTGCTCGCCGCGGCGCTCGCCGCGGTGGTGGCGTGCGCGCCGGGGCGGCTGCCGGCGGCGGAGCAGGGCGAGGGCAAGTTCGGCGCCGACTGGGACAGCTGGCAGGCCAACACCAGCGTATCGGACCTCGCTTCGGTGCAGCGCGGCGCCCGCAACTACACCAGCTACTGCCTCGGCTGCCACTCGCTCAAGTACGAGCGCTGGTCGCGGCTCGGTGCGGATCTCAGGATCCCGCCGGAGCTGCTCGAGCAGGACCTGCTGCCGCCCGGCGCCAAGGCGACCGACTACATCGAGAGCGCGATGCCGCCGGCCGATGCCGAGACCTGGTTCGGCAAGGCGCCGCCCGACCTGTCACTGATGGTGCGCGCGCGCGGCAAGGACTACATATACCAGCTGCTGACCACGTTCTACGTCGATCCGACGCGCCAGACCGGGGCCAATAACCTGCGCCTGCCCGCGATTGCCATGCCCGACGTGCTCTCGGAGCTCGGGGGGCTCAAGGCCGCGGTGTATCGCACCGAGAGCCACCCCGGCCCCGGCGGCAGCTCCATCTCCGAGCAGGTGTTCGATCACTTCGAGCAGCTCGTCCCGGGGCGCATGAGCCTCGCGGAGTACGACGGCTTCGTGCGCGATACGGTGAATTTTCTCGATTACGTCAGTGAGCCCACGCAGCTCGAGCGGCGCTCGCTCGGCCTGTGGGTGGTGCTGTTCCTGCTGGTATTCACCTGGCTTGCGTGGCTGGTGAAGCGCGAGTACTGGAAGGACATTCACTGACCGCGGGTGTGGAGCGCGGGAGCGGGAGCGTGTCGAGCAGACGATCCATCATGACGTTGTTTTCCGCACCCGATGACCCGTGGAGTCACCGGACGCGGATCGTGCTGGCCGAGAAGGGCATCGGCATCGACATCGTCAGCGTCGAGGCGGGGCGCTTTCCCGAGGATCTGCTCGACCTCAACCCCTATCACAGTGTGCCGACGCTCGTGGACCGCGACCTGGTGCTGTACGACTCGCGGGTCATCATCGAGTACCTGGACGAGCGCTTTCCGCACCCGCCGCTCATGCCGGTCGATCCCCTGACGCGCGCGCAGTTCCGTCTGGCGCTGTACCGCATCGAGCGCGACTGGTACGGCGTCGCCAAGCAGATCGATGCGGAGCCCGACAAGAAGCAGGCGGTGAAGCTCAAGAAGATCCTGCGCGACACGATCCTGCAGAGCACCGAGCTCTTCAAGATCAAGCCCTACTTTCTCTCCGACGAATTCTCGCTGGTCGATGCGACCATTGCGCCGGTGCTGTGGCGGCTGCCCTACTACGAGATCGATCTGCCGCCGCAGGCGCAGCCCATCGAGAAGTACATGCAGCTGGTGTTTGCACGGCCGGCGTTCCGCGAAGCCCTCACCGAGAAGGAGCAGGAGATGCGGCTGCTCCGCTAGCCATGGCCGGCATCATACCCAAGCGTCCGTACCTGCTGCGTGCCATGCACCAATGGATCACCGACAGCGGCAACACGCCGCACGTGATCGTCGACGCAGGCCACGAGGGGGCCGAGGTGCCGCGCAGCTACGTCAAGGAGGGCAAGATCGTGCTCAACCTGAGTGAGGGTGCCACCCAGCGTCTGCGGCTCGGCAACGAGGACGTGGAGTTCGACGCGCGCTTCGCCGGCGTGGTGCACCATGTCAGGTTTCCGGTGAGCGCGGTGCTCGGTGTGTATGCGCGCGAGACCGGTGAGGGCATGGTGTTCTCCGAGCAGGACCTGGGTCCGGACCCGCCCAAGCGGCCGACACCGGCGGAGGAGGGCGGCGCCCGCCGCCCGCAGCTCAAGGTAGTGAAGTAACTAGTAACCCAGGCCGCGCGGCTCGCCCTTGCAGCGTCGCACTGTCACGAGGATCACGAGCAGCGCGCAGAAGAGGCCGAGACTCTTGAAGGGATGCGCGCGCGACTGCAC
>JASHVF010000175.1 GCA_030039615.1 Gammaproteobacteria bacterium
GGTTCGTGACCTTTCCCTTTCCTGCCGCCTGCCGCCCGCCTCGATTGCGAGTTGGCTTCCGAGTCTGAAAAGCCGAATCGTTCCCGACCAGGTGGCAGCGTGCGCGCCGATCCGACAGGTCTCCGGTCAGCACTCCTGCCAGTAGTACTGTTTGTTTTCAGGAGTCTTATTGCATGACGAAGATCTATGTGGGCAACCTGCCTTTCTCCGCCACTGACGCCGAAGTCCGCGAGCTGTTCTCGCAGCACGGCACCGTCGAGTCGGTGAGCCTCATCACCGATCGCGACACCGGCCGCCCGCGCGGCTTTGGATTCGTCGAGATGTCGCGCGCCGACGCCTCGCGCGCGATCCAGAACCTCAATGGCAAGGAGCTCGGCGGGCGTCCGCTGCGGGTCAACGAGGCCCAGGAGCGCAGCGGCGGCGGTGGCAACCGCGGCGGCGGCGCACCGAAGCGCTGGTAAAAAGCTTCACCTCAAGCCCAGGGCCGGCCGTCAGTGCCTCGCGGCATCGGCGGCCGGCCCTTTTCGTTGGATCAGGAGTAGTGACTCATGGGTAAAGGCGATCCGAGAACTCGCCGCGGCAAGATCTACCAGGGCTCCTTCGGCAAGTCGCGCCCCAAGGACCCGGCGAAGAAAAAGAAGAAGGCGGCCCGCGCCGCCAAGCGCTGAACGCGCCGCGCTCTCAGGCGAACGGATCGGCGCCCGCCGGCGCGGGGCGGGTCTTGCGCGCGAGGCACTCGCGGATCAGCTCGAGCGCCGTGCGCTCGTTCGGCGGCAGTTGCGCCTCGCTCGCGCCGCGCGGCGTGGTGCGCTCACCCCAGCGTACGGCGTGCGCGCAGAAGGACAGCCCGCCGCCGAAACCCGGCATGAGCAGCAGCGCCCCGGGACGCACCCGGCCCTCCTCGAGCGCCTCGCACAGCGCCACCGGTACCGTGGCGGCCGACATGTTGCCGTAGCGCTGTACGTTCAGGAATACCCGCTCCATCGGCAGGTGCGCCCGCCTGGCGACCGCCTCGATGATGCGCAGGTTCGCCTGGTGCGGCACCACCAGGTCGACGTCCTGAGGCTGCGCGCCGATGCGCGAGAGCGCCTCCTCGCTCGCGCCCGCCATGCCCTGCACCGCGCGCTTGAAGATCTCCTGGCCCTCGAACTGCCAGCGGGTGATTCCATGGAGTATGCCGCGGTTGGCGTAGCGGCCGCCCATGCCGTGCACCCGCAGAATCTCGCGCGCGTCCCCATAACAGCCGAGCTTCTCCGCCAGCAGGCCCTCGGCACGCGCGCTCGCCTCGAGCACCACCGCGGCCGCGCCGTCGCCGAACAGTACGGCGACATCCCGGTCGCCCCAGTCCATGAAGGGCGAGATCAGCTCCGCGCCGATCACCAGCGCGTTGCGTACTACGCCGGTGCGGATCAGCGCGGTCGCGGTCGACAAACCGTAGAGGAAGCTGGTGCAGGCGGTGTTGATGTCGTAGGCGGCCGCAGCCTGCGCGCCGATACGCGCCTGGATGCCCGAAGCCATGTTGGGCACCTGGTCGTCGTAGCTGCAGCTGCCGAACACGATCAGCTCGACGCTCGCGCCGTTGAGTCCCGCGCAGGCCAGCGCGCGCGCCGACGCCACGTAGGCGAGCTCGCCCAGGCTGACGTGCGAGATGCGCCGCTCGCGGATCCCGGTGCGGCTCACGATCCATTCGTCGCTGGTGTCGAGGATGGTGGCGAGATCGTGATTGGTGAGTGCCGCCGGGGGCAGGCATTTCCCCCAGCCGGTGACCGCCGCGTGGGTCGCTGGCGCTGTGGCGCTCATGAGTCGCGCAGGATAGCAGGCCGGCCGTGCGGCACGTACAGGAGCGCACCCGGACTCAGGCCGGCGCGCAGCGAACCCTAGCGGCGCGGCGCCGCGTCCGGCGCATAGTCGAAGGAGTCGAAATACAGCCGTTGCGGCGGCAGCCCGTGCCGCGGAAAGCTCGCGCGCATGGCCTCGATCATGGCCGGAGGCCCAGCGGCGTAGACCTCGAAGCCGGCGAGCTGCGGATGATCGGCGAGCACCGCATCGTGCACCCAGCCGGTACGGTGGTGCGCCGCCTCCACGCCGCTCGCCTCGGACAGCACCGCGGTGAAATCGAGTTGCGGGTGGGAGCGCGTCCAGCCGAGCACCAGCTGCTCCTCGTAGACGTCCGTGGCATGGCGTGCGCCCCAGTAAAAGTGGATCCGGCGCGGGATGCCGGTCTCGAGCACGTGACGCAGCATGGATTTCAGGGGCGCAAAGCCGGTGCCGCCCGCGACCATGATCGCCGGGCCCGTACCACCGCGATAGCCGAACTGCCCCATCGGACCCTCGATGCGCAGCAGCGACCCGGGCGCGAGCGGTGAGGTCCCGGCGCCGAACAGCCGCTCGGTAAAGCCCCCGCCCGCCACGCGCCGCACGTGCAGCTCGAGCAGCTCCGCGGCGTGCGGCGGACAGGCGATCGAGAAGCTGCGGCGCCGCCCGCCCTCGAGCAGCACGTCGAGGTATTGGCCCGCATGAAAGCGCAGCCGCTCCACCGCCGGCAGCTGCAGCATCACCTGCAGCACGTCGGGGGCGAGCGGCGTCAGGCGCGCGATGCGGCACGGCAGCGTCTTGATCTCGACGTCGGCCACGTTGGCGATGAGACGCGCCTCGACCACCAGATCGGAGCGCGGCCGCGCCTGGCACAGCAGCACCTGGCCGCTCGCCGCCTCGTCCTCGGTGAGGCCGGGCGGGCGGCCGTTCGGGTAATGGATCTCGCCGGCGACGAGGCGCGCGCGGCAGGAGCTGCAATGCCCGGACTTGCAGCTGTGCGGCAGATTGAGCCCGGCGGCGAGCGCCGCCTGCAGCAGCGGCTGCTCGGGACTCACCCGCAGCGTGCGGCTGTGCGGCTCGATGCGTACGCTGTGCTCTTCCACGGACACTGGCGGTCGATCTCCAGGGGCGCGGCTGCGGCGCGTGCCGTTGACGGACTGGCCATAGACTAGCACCCGTGTTTACCAATCCCGGCACGGACGAGATCGCGCGCCTCTTGCGCGCCGCGCGGACGATTGCGGTCGTGGGCCTTTCGCCCAACCCCGCGCGCCCGAGCCACGCCGTGGCGCGTGCCCTGCAGGGCTTCGGCTATCGCATCATCCCGGTGACGCCGGTTGCCGCTTCGGTCCTGGGCGAGCGGGCCGTGCCGGCGCTGGCGCAGCTCTCCGAGGCGCTCGCTCCCGGGGAGCGCGTCGACATCGTCGAGGTGTTTCGCCGTCCGGTGCATGTCGCGCGCCTCGTGGATGAGTGCATCCTGCTCAAGCTCCCGGCGCTGTGGCTGCAGGACGGCGTGGTCGATGAGGCCGCGGCGCTGCGCGCGCACGCCGCCGGCATCTTCACCGTCATGGATCGCTGTCTGTACCGCGACCGCGCGGCGTTGCCCGGGTAGATGCCAGGCCGTTTTGCGCTATCCTGATGCCGATGCGCGTCGCGTTCACGAAAATGCACGGAGTCGGCAACGACTTCGTCGTGTTCGATGCGCCTGCGCGGGGTGCGCTGCTCGAGCCCGCGACTCTGCGCCGGCTGGCCGACCGCCGCACCGGCGTCGGCTTCGACCAGGCGCTGGTGCTCGAGCCGCCGCGGCGCGCCGACACCGCGGTGTTCTACCGGGTCTTCAATGCCGACGGTGAGGAGGTCGAGCAGTGCGGCAA
>JASHVF010000176.1 GCA_030039615.1 Gammaproteobacteria bacterium
CCGATCGCCGCCGACGCGCAGGTGTCACTCAGCATCAATCCCTATCACCTCGGGTTCTCGATGTGGGAGAAGATCGTCGAGCGCGACGGGCTCGAGGCGGCGCGCCACATCATGGAGCAGGACGATGACTTCGCCTTCGTGCGCAACCATCTGACGCGCGAGCTGGCGGATGAGCTCGGACTGTTTCGCTACAGCGCACGCAGCGACGGGCAGATCAAGGTGCTCGGGCACGAGCTCGCAGCGCTGCACGAGGCGGTGCTCGCGCCCAAGTACAACTTCGGCGCGCCGGTGGTGAGCGCGCAGCACGTGCGCAACGACGGCACACTCGAGCTCACTCACGACACCAAGGTCGACGGCCGCGGTCTCGACCTCGAGCGTAGCCGCAAGGTGCTGGATTACCTGCAGCGCGTCTGGCGGCGTCCGATCGTGCTTACGACCGTGAACCAGGCCGGCTCGACGCTGGAGCTGACGGCTCCTTAGCGGGCGGCGCGGGGACGCTGCTGCCCGGCTTGGGCGCATCGGCGTCCCAATACTCCTCGTCGCCCGAGGTCACGATGGACACCGGGTCGCTGGCGGGAAAGCTCTCCGCCAGCGCCTCGTCCAGCGCCTCATCCAGCGTTCGCTCGACCTTCTCGCGTGGCTCGTTCATGGCTGCTGCGATCTCCTTCCCCGCCATGGTACCGCGCGAAAGTAGCCGCAGGTATGTCGGCGGGAGTAGGCTTTGAGCAACCGGTACCGGTGATGCTCCTTAGGCGGGCGTCGAACAAGGCAAGATCCGGGGGCATCCAGCATGGGGCACGCAACTTCGAGCATCCGCAATATTGCGCTGGTGGGCCCGGCCGGCGCGGGTAAAACCTCGCTCACCGAGACCCTGCTGCTGCAGGGCGGCGCCACCCGCGCCCGCGGCAGCCTCGCGCGCGGCACCACGGTGTCGGATTTCGACCCTCAGGAGAAGCGCCTGCAGCACTCGCTCGATACCGCGATCTGCAGCTTCGTGAGCGATGGCACCCGCATCAATCTCATCGATACGCCGGGGTACGCGGACTTCCTCGGCAAGACGCTCTCGGTGCTGGAGGCGGTCGAGGCGGTCGCCGTCGTGGTGAGCGCCGTGAGCGGCGTCGATACCCTCACGGCGCGCCTCATGGACTTCGCGCGCGAGCGGGGGCTCTGCCGCCTGGTCATCATCAACAAGATCGACAGCCGGGATGCGCACTGCGCCCAGGTGCTCGGGCAGCTGCGCGAGGTTTTCGGCAACGAGTGCCTGCCGCTGAACCTCCCGGCCGGCGGCGGCGACTCGGTGGTGGACTGCTTCTTTCAGCCGCACGGCCGCGCCGCCGACTTCTCCTCGGTCGAGGCCGCGCACACCCAGATCATCGATCAGGTGGTCGAGCTGGATGAGCAGCTGATGGCGCTCTATCTCGAGCAGGGCGAGGAGCTCTCGCCCGAGCAGCTGCACGACCCGTTCGAGCAGGCGCTGCGCGAAGGGCACCTGGTGCCGGTGTGCTTCGCTTCGGCCGAGACCGGCGCGGGTATCGCGGAGCTGCTGCAGGTGATCGTGCGCCTGATGCCGAATCCGGCCGAGGGCAACCCGCCGCTGTTCCTCAAGGGCAACGGCGCCGACGCCGAGCGCGTGCCGGTCGCGCCCGATCCGGCCAGGCACGTCATCGCGCATGTCTTCAAGGTAAGCATCGATCCCTACGTGGGCAAGCTCGGCGTGCTGCGCGTGCACCAGGGCACGGTGCGCCAGGGCAGCCAGCTGTTCGTGGGCGATGCACGCAAGCCCGTGAAGATCGCCCACCTCTATAGTCTCCTCGGCAAGGACACCGTCGAGATACCCGAGGCGGGCCCGGGCGAGATCTGCGCCACGCCGAAGGTCGACGAGCTGCACCTCGATGCCGTGCTGCACGACTCGCACGACGAGGACCAGTATCACCTGAAGCCCGTGGCCTTCCCGCCGCCGATGCTCGGGGTGGCGATCGAGCCCGAGCGGCGCGGCGACGAGCAGCGCCTCGCCGACACGCTCCACAAGCTCACCGCCGAGGACCCGTGCGTGCGCATCGAGCATCACGCGGCGGTGAACGAGACGGTGCTCTACGGCATGGGCGAGTTTCACCTGCGCGTGCTGCTCGAGCGCATGGGCGAGCGCTATGGCGTGCACGTCAAGACGCACCCGCCGAGCATCCCCTACCGCGAGACCATCACGCGGCCCGCCGAGGGGCATTGCCGCCACAAGAAGCAGACCGGCGGCGCCGGGCAGTTCGGCGAGGTGTACCTGCGCATCGAGGCGCTCGGGCGCGGCGCGGGCTTCGAGTTCGTCGACGACGTGGTCGGCGGCGCCATCCCCGGCCAGTACATTCCGGCCGTCGAGAAGGGGGTGCGGCAGGTGCTGACCGAGGGCGCGCTCGCCGGCTTCCCGATCCAGGACGTGCGGGTCACCGTCTATGACGGCAAGCACCACGCGGTGGATTCCAAGGAGGTCGCGTTCGTGTCCGCCGGGCGCAAGGCGTTCCTAGATGCCCTGCAGAAGGCGACGCCGATCGTGCTCGAGCCGATCATGCGCATGGAGATCACCGCTCCCGCGAGCGCCATCGGCGACATCACCGGCGACCTTGCTACCAAGCGCGCGCGCATCTCGGGCAGCGACACCCTGCCGGGGCAGCGGGCGACCCTGCAGGCG
>JASHVF010000177.1 GCA_030039615.1 Gammaproteobacteria bacterium
GCAGCCTCCGGCACGAGCGCCACGGCTTCCCGCCCAGGACTAACTGCCGCAGCCTCCGGCACGAGCGCCACGGCTTCCCGCCCAGGACTAACTGCCGCAGCCTCCGGCACGAGCGTTACGGCTTCCCGTCCAGAGCCGGCCGCTGGCTCCGCAGCGCCGATTCCACCGCCTGTCCCCATGGATCGGGAGTCCATCGCCCGCAACCAGATCATGGAGCGGTATCTCGGCGGCCGACTGCCCGTCAAGGCCGTGACCGATTTCGAGCGCTTTTGCCGCGAGCATCCGGAGCTTCTCGACGAGCTGGGGTTTCCCGATCGGGTGAATGCCGCGCTGCGCCTCCTCGAGGCGAGTGGCAAGCCCGAGCCGTGGCAGGAAGCACCAAAGCCCATCTGGCAACGGCCCGCGGCGATCCTCGGTCTGGCGGCGGTCGCGGCGGTGCTCGCCATCGCGCTCTCGCTGGTCGCCGTCAGCAGCGCGGGCAAGACTCACAAGATCCTCGAGCTGCAGCGGCAGGTCACCGATCGCACGCTCGATGCGGCGACCAGCACGCGCGTGGTCCGCCTGCTGCCGAACCGCACCGGCGCCTCCAACTCGCCCGCCATCGTGATCGGCGGCGGCGAGGCACAGCTGATCGACTTCCGCATCGACGAGACGCGCTCGCCCTACAAGGAATTTCGCATCACCATCGACCGCGTCGACCAGGGGCGCGTCATGGTCATCGACAACCTGAGCAAGGATTCCAACGGGCACCTGCGGCTCGCGGTCAACAGCTCCGCCTTCGGCCCCGGCAATTACCTGCTGACCATCGAGGGCCTCACGATGCGCCTCGAGCCGCAGCCCGACTCCTGGGTCACGATCGGAGTCGTGCAGCGCTGATCGCGCCGCGGCGCGGCCTCGAACCCCCCGCCCGCAGCCGCGGATTCCTCGTGGAACGCCCGAGGCCGCGGCTGGTCGAAGCATCGACACCAAGAACCATAGCGCGCGCAGTCAATGCTCTCTCCGGGTCAGCGATGGGCCGTTGCCGGCGGAATCGCTGGTGCGCACTTCGTTGCGATCTCGCTGTTGCTGATGAGCGGCACGCTCACCGCGATTCACGAGGATGCGGTGCCGTTCGAAGTCTCGCTGCGGGAGCTCCCCGCACACCGCATTTCGCGGCCATCGCCCTCGCAAGCGGCGCCGCGCCGCGGTGCGGTGCCTAAGTCGGGGGCTGCTGATCGCGCCCCGGAGGCTGCGGCCTCCGCCATCACCCCGCCGGCGCGAGAGTGGGGCCCCATGGACTGGGAATCCGCCGCCGGCATCGCCGCCGCCGACGTGCTGCGCGACCTGGTGAAGGGCGAAATGCGCCACTGCGACGATTCGCCCGAGCGCGACCCCTGGCTGCCTCCCTGCAGGAAGCATTACGGCAGGTTCGAGTGGAGCGCGCAGCCCCAGCGTGCCGGCTTCGACAACGGGATCCCGTACCTGCGACTCGGCCGCCAATGCATCCTGTCGCTCGGCATGTTCGGTTGCGCGCTCGGCGCGCCGCGGACGAACGACAAACTGTTCGTCGACCTGAGAGATCCCGATCGCGATCGCAGCTCGGTTGCCGACGTCGGCGACATCAATCAGCCCGTCGACGCTGCGCCGCAGCTGCGCAGCGTAGTGCTGAAGCCCTAACGGGCGGCGGAAAGACTCTGCAAGTGCGCCGCGCCCAACGCCGGCAGCGCCGAGAGCAGAAGAATTCCGCTCCAGAAGTCGAAGCTATCGGGGGCGTCCAGGCCGAACGCGCCCGGGCCTGCCGTCGCCAGGCGAGCCGTGAGGGTCAGCAGGCCATAGAGAAGCGGACCGCCGATCAGCAGCGCGCCGAACCATCGGCTGCCCGGCGCACGCGCGGCGACCACCACGCGGGACGAGCCGATCAGCCCGAGCGGTCCGAGAGCACCCGCGATCGTCCCGGCGATCACCGTGATCAGCGCCAGGGTCCCGTCGGCATGGCGGACCACGTGCTCGTGCAGGGCCTCGCCGTGCGCTCGGACCATGCGCGAGCCGGCGGCAACTGAATCCCAGCAAAGGAAGCTCAGCGGCACGAAGCACAGCAGCATCTCAGGGACGAGAATCCACCGGGAGACTTTCAGCTTGTCACCGAACATGCCGTTGATCCTTTCCTTTGCGCCCGCGACGACGCAGCCAAGCGCCCAGCGGAGTGCGTCTTGATCGTTCCCGAGGTGATCGAGCTCGGCCTGCATCGCCTGCGCCCAGTGGCGCCTGGATTGCGGCAGCAGCCCCCGAGCCACCCTCAGCAGGGCCGCTGCGAGCCGTCGGCCGGTCGACGGTTGGACTTTCATGCGGGACCCGGACGCGGGGCCGGTGAACGAACGGCCGGCCCAGGGGCGGGGAGCTGCAGCCGCGCAAACGCCATACCCTGGGCCGTCAGCCGGTACACATGACGCGCCGGCCGACCGCCGCGCTCGTGGGGCATCCACTTCGAGTCGAGCAGTCCCCGGTCGCTCAGTCGCATCAGGATCGGATACAGCGTTCCTGATTTCAGGCCGGTCTCACTCGAGAGCTCATAGCCATGACGCCAGACGCGCGGTTGCTGCGTCAGGGCAGCCAGCAGCGTGAGCGTCTGATCGGAACACCTGCGCTCGCGTGTCATGGCAATAACTCTACATATGTAGAGTATATGTTGCAACTCCACGTCGGCCCGTGCGTGACGAGGGTCTCCTTTGGGGTGCACGGTCCCGGCGGGCCGGCGGCACTGATTGGCGCTGGCCGACAGTCGCGGTAGGCTCTCGAAACCGCTCATGCGGGGAGGCAACCGTGGCCATCAAACGTCCATCGAAGACCCTGGGAACTCCCGTGCGCAGGCAGGTGACCTCACCGGGCCTGAAGCACGTCGACGTCAGGGGAACGCAGCAGATGGTCCCGGAAGAGGTGTACGTCGGCTGGCTGTGCAAGAACAAGGCGTGCGCGCGGGTGATTGCCGTTGCGCCTCCGCCGGCCGGGAGCAAGCCGGCTGCGGCTGAGTCCGACGACCAGCTGGCCGCGATCAAGTGCCCGCATTGCGGCAACGAGGATCTCTACCGCTGGAGCGCCCGGGGCGAGCACAAGTACGCGGGTTAGGCCCGCTGAGTCGCCGGTCCAGAGATATGCTCCTCAGAGCGGCATTCTGCTACCGCAGATCCGGCGGAAGCTGCGGCCTGAATGCGCCGCTCTGGATGATTCCGTAACCGATCAGCAAGGCGGTCGACGCGTAGACAATGCGCGGCACCCATTCGGCGACGAGATCGTCGAATCGATTGATTGCCGCTGTCTCGGCTTCAGAGTAGCGAAACAGCATTTGCGGCAAGGTGCCGCTGGCTTCGCCCGGCCCTATCAGCGCACAGGCGTACGAGTGACCCGGGAATGACAAGGCAGACACCGCCTGCGTGAATGACGCTCCCGCTTCGATCCGCGGTTTGATCTGCGCCAGTTGCTTCCTCAGCGTCGGATCGCGGACGGTGCTCAATGCGATCGGCAAAGCGTCCAGGATCGGCATCCCGGCTTCCAGCAGCAGCGCCAGACTGTCGAAGAAATCCCGCACGTTACGGCGCAGCTGTATCGGGCCGAACAGCGGCAGCAGCGAGAGGACTCGGGTAAGCGCATCTCGCAACGCTCCAGCCGGCCGCCAGCGCTGCGAGAGTTCCTTGAGGAGATATACAGCTCCGCCCACAGCGATCCACGGAAACAGGTATTTCAGGAAGTAGCCTCCCAACGTCAGGGCACCGGTGACAAGGCTCGGCAGGGGCCTGACGAACACGGCGATCACGAGCATGAGCGCCGGCAGCATCATGCGGGACTTCATCGTCTTGGCGCGCGCCGTCCGTCGCGCGTAGTGATCGGCGAGAAGGTGGTAGGCGCGCGACGGGCTGCCGGACGCCGTCGCCGCGCGCAGCAGCGATGCCTCGATGGACGTGAACAGGCCGGCGCTCAGTCCCGCGTCGGCGATCCCCAGCCTGAGCAATCTGCGCGTCGCGGCCAGGCGCGGCTGCTCGCGCGGCGGCAGATGCAACAAACGCAGCGCGTTGTCGAACGGCAGGCCCGCATCTTCCATCGTAGCCAGCTGGGTGAACAGCTCAGCCCTGAGGCTGAGCCGCATGGGGGTAAGCGTGGCGCCCAAGGTCGCCTCCGGTTGTCATCCTCGGCCTTCCGCTATCATCGTGCCAGGTCGTCAGCCAGGACAACTTCGATGGACGCAAACCGCCTGCTGCTGTCGGGTGTTCTCCTCGTGGTCGGCGCGTGCGCGGTGTCCCGGCTCGACCCACTCTCGGTACCGCTCGCCTACAAGGCCAACCCGAAAAATGCCGGTCTCGTGGGCGGCCTGTCGTGCAACGCGATTTCCCAGGTGCAGGCCGTCGATGCCCGCGCCGAGAAGTCCCTCGGTGTTCGCACCCACGAGAGCAAGCCTCTCAAGGCAGTGGTGACGGTCGCCGGCGACCCGACGGTGTGGCTGCACGACGGCGTGCAGGAGTTCCTGGCTCAGAATGCCGTGAGCGTCCAGGGGAGCGGGCCGAAGCTCCTCGTCTCGCTCGACTCGCTGCACACGGTGGAAAGCGTCTGGCACCGCGCCAGCTACGATGCGCGCATCACGCTCACCGCCGAGCTGCAGAGCCCGGCCGGCAGGACCTGCTGGAAGGAGTCGGTCGAAGGCTCAGGAGGCAGCTACGGCTACGCGGGGAGCGTCGCCAATTACCAGGAGTCACTCAACGGCGCACTGGATGCCGCCACTACGCACTTCGCCGAGTCGCAGGGCTTCAAGCCAGCGCTGTGTCGCTGTTCCGACTGACGCCGCGTTCCGCTTCACGCTCGCAACGTCCTGAGCGGCGGCTGATTCACCACCGAGCGCGTGGCGAGCCAGCCGCCGCTGGCGACCAGCAGCGCTCCGCCGGCGATCCCTACGATGCAGGGCACGAGCTCGAACGTATAGCGGAGCTCGAGCCAGCGCGTCGTGAGGTAGTAGGCGGCGAGCGAGGCACCCGCCGCCGCGATCAGCCCCGAGAGCGTCCCGAGGGTCAGGAACTCCGCCAGCACTCCCTGCACGACCGTGCTGCGGCGTGCGCCCAGCGTGCGCAGCATCGCGCTCTCGTAACGGCGCTCGTCGCGGCTCGACTGCACCGCGGCGAGCAGCACCGTGAGCCCGGCGAGCAGCGTGAACACGAATACGCTCTGCACCGCGAGCGCTGCCTTGTCGAGCACGGCGCGCACCTGGTTGAGCAGCTCGTCGATGTCGAAGATCGAGACGCTCGGGAAGCGGTGCGCAAGCTCGGCGAGGGTGCGGGCGGTGCCGGGCGTGAAATAGGCGCTGGTCATGTAGGTGCCGGCGACATGCTCGAGCACGCCCGGCGCGAACTCGATGAAGAAGTTCGGCCGGAAGGTGTCCCACTTCACCTTGCGGATGCTGGCGACCGTGGTTTCGATGGTCTCGCCGCCGATGTCGAACGTGAGGTGGTCGCCAAGTCTCAGGCCGAGCGATTCCTGGAACTCGGTCGCGAGCGACACGAGCGGCTTGCCGGCGTCCGCTTCGGTCCACCAGTGACCGGCGACGATGCGATTGTCGGGCCCGAGCTCCGTAGTCCAGGTGAGGTTCTGCTCGCGGGTCGCGAAGCCCTCCTCCTCGCCGCGGCCGCCGCGACGGCCCTCCTCGATGGGGCGCCCGTTGATGGCGGTGAGTCGGCCGCGGATCATCGGCAGCACCCGCGTGGTGCGCGCGCCCAGTGCTTCGACGAAGTGGATGAAGTCATCGCGCTCGGCGGGCGGGATGTTGATGAAGAAGTAATTCGGCAGGTTAGGCGGCAGCGTGCGCCGCCAGTCGCTGTTGAGGTCGTCGCGGATGATCCCGAGCAGCAGCAGCACCATGATGCCGGTGCCGAAGGCGACGAGCTGCACCACGCTCTCGGCGCGGCGCCGGCTCAAGTTCGCCACCCCGTAACGCCACGCCACCCCGACGCGCCCGCGCAGCCGCCCGGCGAGCAGCACCAGGGCGCTGCCGGCGAACGCCAGGATGGCGAGGAACGCCGCGAGTCCCGCCCCGAGATAGAGAAAGAGGTGTCGATCGCGTACCACCCACCAGATGAGGAGGAGTACCACCAGCACGGCCGGTCCGAAGGCGAGCAGCACGATCGGCGGCGGCGGACCCACGTCGCGCCGCAGGACGCGCAGCGCCGGCACGCGCTGCAGCTGGATGAGGGGCGGCAGTGCGAAGCCCGCGAGCACTGCGATCGCGGTTACGAGTCCCACGGCGAACGGCATGGCGCTCGGCGGCGGGAGCTCGGTGACGGCCAGCAGTCCGCGAATGGTGCGCAGCAGCCATTCCTGCGCGAGAAAGCCGAGCGCCGCGCCCACGAGCGCGGCGATGAGGGCCAGCGCGAGCAGCTGCAGCACTGCAACGGCGAGCGTGAAGCCGCGCGTGGCCCCCAGGGTCTTCAGCAGCGCGACCGTGTCGAGGTGCCGATGCACGTAGCGCCGCGCCGCCATCGCCACCGCGATCGCGCACAACAGCACGCTCACCAGGCTCGCGAGGCTCAGGAAACGCCCGGCACGCTCGACTGCATTACGCACCTGCGGGCTCGCATCCGTGATGTCGCGCAGCCGCTCACCCGGCTGCTTGTGGTCGGTGAGCCAGGCCTTGAAGTCCTCGATCGCCGGGCGCTCGCCGGCAAAGAGTCCCGCGTAGCTCACCCGGCTCCCCGGCTGGACGAGCTGCGTGGCAGGCAGATCGGCGGCGTTCATGATGAGGCTCGGCGCGAGCTCGGCGAACGTGCCTCCCTGGTCCGGGCGCGAGATGAGCACGCGGGTGACGCGCAACGTGGCCGCACCGATCGAGAGCTCGGTGCCCACCTTGCCGCCGACCGCGGCGAGGAGCTTCGAGGCCGGCCACACCTCGCCGGGGCCGGGGATGCCCTGCACCGGCGTACCTGGTGCGAACGGCTCGACCGCCGTGAGCAGCCGCCCGCGCAGCGGATAGCCGGCCGTGACGGCCACCAGATTCGTGAGCTGACTCGCGTCCCCGTTGAAGACCACCGAGAGCGTGCTGCTGGTGCGGGCGGATTTGAGACCGCGCCGCTCGGCCTCGGCGAAATAGGCCTCGGCGATCGGGCGGGTGGAACCCAGGCGGATGTCGGCTGCCAGCACCGAGCTCGCCTCGAGCGCCACGGCGGCGCTGATCCGCCCGACCAGGAAGCCGACTCCGGTGAGCGCCGCCACCGCTACGGTGAGAGCGAGCAGCAGCACGCCCAGCTCTCCCGAGCGCCACTCGCGCGACAGCAGCCGCAAGGCCAGACGCACGGCCTTCACGCGATGCGCCCCGCTTCCATGCGCAGCGTGCGCGCGCAACGCGCCGCGAGCTCGCGGTCGTGCGTGACGAGAACCAGCGTCGTATGGGCGCTGGCGTTGAGCTCGAACAGCAGCTCCCCGACGCGCGCGCCGGTCGCGGTGTCGAGGTTGCCGGTCGGCTCATCCGCGAACAGCACGGCCGGAGCCGTAACGAAGGCGCGGGCGATCGCGACGCGCTGCTGCTCGCCGCCGGAGAGCTGGCGCGGGTAGTGGCCGGTGCGGTCCTTGAGTCCGACGCGGGCCAGGGTCTCGGCGGCGGCGCGCCGGGCGTCGGCGCGGCCGGCCAGCTCGAGCGGCAGCATCACGTTCTCGAGCGCAGTGAGCGCCGGAATGAGATGAAAGGACTGAAAGACGAAGCCGACGCGCTCGGCCCGCAGCCGCGCACGCCCGTCCTCGTCGAGGCGCGTGAGATCCGTGCCCTCGAGCAGCACTCGTCCCGAGGTCGGCGTGTCGAGGCCCGCGAGCAGCGCGAGCAGCGTCGACTTGCCCGCCCCCGAGGGACCTGCCACCGCGACCGATTCGCCGCGCGCGATGCTGAGCGATACGTCGTCGACGATGGTCAGTGCGCCTTCCGGGCTGCTAACCTGCTTGGAGAGGTTTTCTGCCTTGAGAACGCTGTCGAAATTTGCCTGCGCGTGCGTGCTCGGCGTGGGATTGCTGCTCATCGCGCTCGGTGCCGGAGCGGCCTCCGGCCGCACGATCCTCGTCTTCGGTGACAGCCTGAGCGCCGCATATGGACTTACTCCGCAGGAGGGTTGGGTCGCAATGCTCGCGCAGCGACTGCGCTCTCAAGGGTACGGATACCAGGTCGTCAACGCCAGCGAAAGCGGTGAGACGAGCGGCGGGGGCCTCGAGCGGTTGCCGCGGGCGCTCGCCCTTCACAAGCCCGAGCTCGTGATCCTGGAGCTCGGCGCCAACGACGGCCTGCGGGCGCTGCCGGTCAACGAGATGCGCGCCAACCTGGAGCGTATGGTCGAGCTCGCACGGGCATCCGGTGCACGGGTGCTGCTCCTCGGTATCCGCATTCCGCCCAACTACGGGCTGCGCTACACACAGGACTTCGAGCGCGTGTTCCCGGAGCTCGCAAACCAATATCATCTGCCGCTGGTGCCGTTCCTGCTGGATAAGGTGGCGCTCGACCCCGAGCTCATGCAGGCCGACGGCTTGCACCCCAACGCACGCGGCGAGGGGCCGCTGCTCGACAACGTGTGGCCGCATCTCGAACCGCTGCTCGATAAGAAGCCCAAGAACGGGGGAAGCTGATGGACAAGATCTGGCTGAAATCGTACCCGCCGTACGTTCCCGCGACGATCGATCCGGCGCGCCTGCGCTCGCTCAAGCAGCTGCTCGAGGAGAGCTGTGCCAGGTACCCTGCCCGCAGCGCCTACGTGTACATGGGCATGACGATGAGCTACGCGCAGCTCGACGCGCTCTCGCGTGCCTTCGGCGCGTGGCTGCAGAGCGCCGGGTACCGCAAGGGCGATCGCATCGCCATCATGCTGCCCAACACGCCGCAGTACCCGATCGCGCTGTTCGGTGCGTTGCGCGCGGGCCTCATCGTCGTCAACACCAATCCGCTCTACACCGCACCGGAGCTCGAGCACCAGCTCACCGACGCAGGCGCCACCGGCATCGTGGTGCTGGAGAACTTTGCGCACGTGCTCGAGAAGGCGCTGCCGAAGACCCAGGTGAAGCACGCGCTGGTGACCGCAGTGGGGGATTACCTCCCCTTTCCCAAGTCGGCGATCGTCAACTTCGTGGTGCGGCGGGTGCGCAAGCAGGTGGCGGCGTGGCACATTCCGGTCGCCAGCTCTTTCAAGGCGGCGGTGAATGCGGGAAAGAAGCTGCCGCTCGCGCCCGTCGATCTGGGCCCGGACGACCTGGCGTTCCTCCAGTACACCGGCGGCACCACCGGGGTCGCCAAGGGCGCGATGCTCTCGCACGGCAACGTAGCTTCGAACGTGCTGCAGGCGGAGGCCTGGATCGGCGAGAGCCTGCCGAAGGAGGGCACGCTGCTCACCGCGATCCCCCTCTATCACATCTTCGCGCTCTCCTGTAACTGCATGGTGTTCGCGCGCCTCGGCTGGCGGAACCTCCTGATCATCAATCCACGAGACCTCAAATCCCTGATCGCCGACATGAAGCGCTATCCCTGCAACTTCATCTCAGGCGTCAACACGCTCTTCAACGCCATGCTGCATGCGCCGGGGTTCGACGAGATCGACTTCAGCGGACTCAAGGTCTCGCTCGGCGGCGGCATGGCGGTTCAGGGCACGGTTGCCGAGAAGTGGAAGCAGGCGACCGGCAACGTGCTGTCGCAGGCGTGGGGCCTCACCGAAACCTCGCCTGCCGCCTGCATCAACCCGCCGACGGAGCAGTTCAACGGCTCGATCGGCGTGCCGATCCCCTCGACCGAGGTTTCGATCAAGGACGATGCGGGGAAGGATCTTCCTATCGGTCAGATCGGCGAGATCTGCGTGCGCGGGCCACAGGTGATGAAAGGCTACTGGAACCGGCCCGACGAGACCGCCAAGGTGATGCTGCCGGACGGCTTTCTGCGTACCGGCGACATCGGCCACATGGATGAGCGCGGTTTCGTCTACATCGAGGACCGCAAGAAGGACATGATCCTGGTCTCGGGTTTCAATGTGTATCCGAACGAGGTGGAGGCAGTAGTTGCCGCGCACCCGGGAATCCTCGAGGCTGCAGCGGTCGCGCAGCCGGATGAGCATTCGGGCGAAGTGGTGGCGCTCTTCGTGGTGCGCAAGGACGCGGCTCTCACCGAGAAGGACGTCGTCGACTACAGCCGCCAGTCACTCGCGGGCTATAAAGTGCCAAAACACGTGTATTTCAGGAATGAGCTTCCGAAATCGAATGTGGGGAAGATCTTGAGGAAGACGTTGAGAGAGGAGTTGCGGGCACCGATAGATGTAACGTCTCAGTAGATTGTTCGCTCAGGCCCGGGGGGCACTAGGATATGCCTCCGAGTTTGAGGTTACAGCTGACCCTTAAGTGCACGGCGCTCTTTGGCTACGTAAGCGTACACGTGCACTCCCGCGCGAACAGAGGACCCATGACGCGCGCGCGCGGATCGACGTACGCACCTCGCTTCAAGCCAGTCGTTTATCGTTCTCAGAAGTAGCCATCCTTGGTGCCGCGAAAACCTACGGAAAGCGGCGACATGCTTCTTCGGCAAGTCAGGCACCTCCGCAGTACGCTCGATAAGGGGCGCGGACCGTGCAGGTCCACGCACGTTTTTTGCGACTGTCTCGAGGAGAGTCGAGAGAGCCCGAGCGGCATGTTGGAAGACCAGAGGGTTGTGGGCCGATATTACGGCCGCATCGCTGGTCGGCCTATATAAGCCTCGCCCGCACGGCACAATCAAGCGGAGCTGTCTCAGGTGCTCTGCCATAGCAGCGGGGTCGTCCGTCTTTCGCTGAACGCGGATCAACGCTTCTACGCTGGGAGCCGAACCGAGCAGTCGTATTGGTCTTGGCGCAGCTTTGCCATTCAAGTAACGACGATCGCGATGCCAAGCGTGCAGCACCAAGGAGGCCGTAACCAGTTCGCCGGGTGGTGCTGTCTTGCCGAGACGAGCCTTGCTCTCTGCTCTCTTGAGGGCTCGCGTGCAAACAGCCGGCAGGTCTCGGGGCTCAAAGCCA
This sequence comes from Gammaproteobacteria bacterium, assembly GCA_030039615.1. Taxonomy (GTDB): domain Bacteria; phylum Pseudomonadota; class Gammaproteobacteria; order Steroidobacterales; family Steroidobacteraceae; genus 13-2-20CM-66-19. The sequence goes on from JASHVF010000177.1 coordinate 11,013, forward strand.
TTATTGAGCATGAAGGCAAAGATTGTGGCGAGCGCTTGCAAGTAGTCGTGTGACAGGCGCTTTGCAGGTTTAGTGGCCATTCGACTCTCTATGGTCTAGCGGTCGTGAGCGATGGATACCCGAGGAAGCAGAGAAGAACGACTCTGTTTCGTCGCCCGATTCTCGACCATTAATACTGTAACGGTGACGGAGTACTCAGACTTCCGTCGCGTCCTTGGAACCGTGATGCTCGTGCGTAGGGACTCCCCAAGACCGTTCAACATTGATCTAGCGCTCGAGGAGCACCGCTCGCGGACAATCGCTAGGTCCACCTCCGATTCAACAGGAAGAGTCAGACGCAGGATGGACGATGAGGGAGGCCCGGTTCGCGCTGATGCGATTCGGATTCCGTCAACTAAGACGGGGATAACGGGAGACAAGAAGGCAAAGCTATTGCGGTTGCGTGAATTCGCAGACACCTTAAGCGAAACGGTATGACCGTTATCCTTGACGACGCCAACCCGGCGTAACTCGTCAAGAACTGCTCGGTGTGTAACATCGCCGCCGTATTTTCTTACGAGGCTTGCAAACGATAGGTTCGACCCCGTGATTCGAAGGCGCCGGGGGCGTCCGTATTTGTCTGCGAATGATCGATCCGTCCGCCACGCGTTGACCACCCTCTCTGTCGGTGCCTGCGCAACGCGGAGAACGTCCAATGGATTACTTCCTAGAAGCCGCTTGACATCAGCGCGACTCAACCCCGTCTGCGCTGCAACTCTGGAATAATTGACTCTACCGTTCTGGGGTTTTGACATCTCCGTCGCCGCGCGCACAAACGCGAGACGTACCAGATCGCTAAATCTCTTCGGCGTCATCCCGCGAGGGAGCAACGCCAAGGCGAGCTCCGCGAGCAATTCGTGCAACAGGGCGGTCGCGCGCGTACTCGCCGCGTCAAGCCTGCTACGTTCCTTCGCAGTGCGCGCCTGAACGGCAGTCATCTAGCAGTCAAGCGCCACCCCGAGTGGTCCAGCGCGGGCGGTGTTCAGAACGGAGAGCCAAAGTTGGTCCGGGTCCGCATTCTGACGATGCTGCGGCACCTGACCTGCGCTGTTCAAGAGCAATTCCAGGTGCAATCGTTGAGAAACGATCGCACCTGGAATTTAAAGGCTAGTTAGCGGGGTTTGATCCCTCGATCCTGCTCGGCCATCCTCAAGCCTAGGCCCCGAGACGCTAGGAAGCCAAAGCGGGGGCTGATCCGCACGCTTGTAGGAGCGCTACCTCGCACTTTGATCCCACCGCTGCCGGTGATGGCCGAACCACCGCTGCCGGTGATGGCCGAACCGCCGCTGCCGGTGATGGCCGAACCGCCGCTGCCGGTGATGGCCGAACCGCCGCTGCCGGTGATGGCCGAACCGCCGCTGCCGGTGATGGCCGAACCACCGCTGCCGGTGATCGCCGAACGGCCGCTGCCGGTGATGGCCGAACCACCGCTGCCGGTGATGGCCGAACCACCGCTGCCGGTGATGGCCGAACCGCCGCTGCCGGTGATCGCCGAACCACCGCTGCCGGTGATGGCCGAACCACCGCTGCCGGTGATGGCCGAACCACCGCTGCCGGTGATGGCCGAACCACCGCTGCCGGTGATCGCCGCGCCCCGCGCCATCGGAGGCTCTGCCTTACTCGCGACGCTCGCAAGCGCAGCGACCACGGCTACCAAGATTGCCGACCGTGACGCGTTCATGAATTTGCTCCCCATTTTGTGTACTCCCTTACCTTTGGTGGTTCCCAAGTCCCGCGAGAACATCGATCTCTTGCATAGGCGCACGAGTGTCAGATTCGGAGGGTTTTCGTGGCTCCGCATCTATCGACTCGCCCGCCTGGTCTTCAAAAAAATAAATGCCTACGCCGTATCGCTTTCCCGAGTCAGTACGCTCAGACGCAACTAATCGCGTCAGAAAGGTGTCGAGTTCCGCAAGCAGCTCCTGACCTCGCTCCCCGATAAGCGTCAAAAACTTGTCGCGACCCTCATCGCTCAGGGGCTCGTCAGAATGCACCGAGCGCTCGAAGTACACCGGCTCGGCATTCAGTCGAAGCACGTTGTGTACAAAGCTCGCAGCGACGCTCGCGAGAAAGCGACCCATGCGCTCTATGCGCTTCACGTCGCCACCCTGAGGCAAATACGCACGAGAAAGGCAGCGAACCGTCGTACCGTCGATTACTTCTACCGAGCCCGCGGCGACCAACTCATCGATCATCGCTTCTGCGTCCACGCCAGGGCAGGCTGCCTCGATAAGCTCCCGAAAGCTTCGACGCGGTGACCCTGGTGTCGGCTGCAAATCAAGCTCAAGCGCTAACCCATATGCGCCGGAGAATCCAGGCTGCGTGTGCCAGACCGTCAGCAGATTGCCCACTTGGTCCAAGCCAACAGCGGACCGAAGGCTGTGCGGCGCACCAACGCGTGAAGCTTCGCGCAGTGCGCTGACATCTGACTTCGCGAGACCTGACACCACGGCGAGACGCGCGTCGGTTGTCGGTCTCTTTTGATCGCGAAGGCGTGCCTCGAGCGATTGGATGTATA